>JBBAVM010000008.1:0-58182 GCA_040397685.1 Pirellulales bacterium | reverse complement strand
TTTCAGACGGCAGTTTCAGCCGAGAAAAGACCACTCACAAACTGCAAAAGTCGAAGCCAGCAGACTGTGGAACAAGTCTGCCGGAGCAGGATGCGACGATTGCCGACCGTGGAAACCCTCGGCGTTTCCCCCGGTCGGCCAAATGGAAAAAGGTCATGGATGACTTTTTCCACGTACAGCTCGCCGTCGCCACTCGGCCCGGCCGCACTGGACAACCTCGGCTGCCTGTGCATAATGCACGGGAGAGTTCTCGGACTCTCCCACCTGTCACCGCCGGCGATTCTGGACGCCGGCGGCCGTCCACCAGGTGTGCCGTTGGCGGCGGCGCACTTCGAGAGGATTTTCCATGCATCGGCGCTCGAAAACGGCTGCGCGACTGCGCATCTCCTGGCCCTCCCTCCTCGCTGCGGCCGGCAGCTGGGGGCTTTCGCTCCTGACCACCGCCGCCCTCGTGGCCGTCGGCTGGTTCGGCCACGCGACCCACTGGACGTTTGGCCTCGGCGGGCATCACGCCGGCCCGCACGGCGCCCATGCTCCGGTCGCGACCGCCGAGCCCCGCCCCGGGCAGGCGGACGGGAGCGTGCGGTTCCCTTCGCAGGATGCCCTCGAACGCACCGGGATCGAGCTGGTTCCGGTCGAGCAGCGGCCGATGGTGAGCGAACTGGTCGTGCATGGCGTCGTCGCCTACGACGAGCGGCGGATCGCCCAGCTCTCCACCCGGGTTCCTGGAAGCATCTGGCGGGTCGAGAAGCATCTCGGGGATCACGTCCGCAAGGGCGACGTCCTGCTCGTGATCGACAGCCAGGACGTGGGGCAGGCGAAGGCCGAGTTTCTCAACGCGCTCGTCGTCTACGAGTCGCGGCGCGAGCAGCTGGCGATCCTCGAGGAGGTGAAAAGCGCCGTCATGGGCCGCCAGCTGCGCGAGGCCCGGGCCGCGTTGCGGGAGTCGCGCAACCATCTCGTCAACGCGGAGCAGGCGCTCGTCAATCTCGGGTTCGAGGTGACGATCGCCGATTTCGAGCCGCTCGACGACGAGGCGCGGGCAGCCCGCCTGCGGACGATCGGTCTGCCGCCGGCCGTCGTCGCGGGGCTCGACGCCGACCGGCTGACGTCGAACCTGCTGCCGCTCTACGCCCCCTTCGATGGCGTCGTCGTCGGCCGCGAGGCGGTCGTGGGCGAGGTGGTGGAGGCCGCCAAGCCGATCTTCGAGGTGGCCGACGTCTCCACCATGCTGCTCGTCCTCAACGTCAGCAAGGAGGATGCGGCGCGCGTGGCGATCGGCCAGCCCGTGCGGTTCCGCCCCGACGGCTCGGCCGACGAGTACGAGAGCACGATCACCTGGATCAGCACGGAGGTGAACGAGGAGACCCGGACGCTCCAGGTCCGGGCCGAGGTGCGGAACGCCGCCGAGTCGCTCGCCGTGGCGGGCGGGCTGCGGGCCAACACCTACGGCAGCGGACGGATCGAGGTCGCGCGGCGCGGGACGGCCGTCGTCGTGCCGAAGCAGAGCGTGCAGTGGGACGGCAGCCGCTGGGTGGTGTTCGTGCCGGCCGGCGAGGCCGTCTTCCTGCCCCGGGCGGTGCAGCCGGGCGTGCAACAAGGCGACCTCGTCGAGATCGTCGCCATCGCCGCCGATGGGCCGCCGCTCACGGAAGTCGTCGCAGCCGGCAGCCACGTGCTCAAGAGCCAGATCCTGCTCGAGCGCATGGAGCGCGGGGAACTGTGAGTGCGTCCCGTAGGACAGGCTTCAGCCTGTCATGCTGTCTTCACGGGCAGGCTCGGCATCCTGCCGACCTGCCCTTGGCCGACCTCCGTCGGCTGGCACGAACCCGGCCCTCCGGGCCTGTCTCCGCGCGTAGGACAGGCTTCAGCCTGTCATGCTGTCTTCACGGGCAGGCTCGGCATCCTGCCGACCTGCCCTTGGCCGACCTCCGTCGGCTGGCACGAACCCGGCCCTCCGGGCCTGTCTCCGCGCGTAGGACAGGCTTCAGCCTGTCATGCCTGACCCCGACTCGCCCAAGCCGGCTCGGAGGGCGGCAAAAGTCTCGTCGCACGGGCCGCGGCGGCCCAATGCTCCTCGAGCGTTCGCCGACCCCCCTCACCTCGCGGAAGATAGCGCAGGCCTCCATCCATGCTTGAAAAAATCATCGCCTGGTCGCTGTCGCATCGGATCGCGGTCCTCGCCGGGGCGGCGGTCGTCTGTCTCGCCGGCTGGGTGGCCGTGAATGGCCTCGTCATCGATGCGTTTCCCGACACGACGCCCGTGCAGGTGCAGATCAACACGGTGGCGTCCGGGATGGTGGCCGAGGAGATCGAGCGGCAGATCACGTTTCCGGTCGAACTCGCGATGGGTGGCATGCCGGGGCTCGAGGGCATCCGCAGCGCGAGCATGTTTGGCCTGTCGGTCGTGATCGTCACGTTCAAGGACGGCACCGACATCTATTTCGCCCGCCAGCTCATCAACGAGCGGCTCGGGACCGTGCCGGTGCCGCCGGGGGTGGAGCGGCCGGAGATGGGACCGGTGTCCACCGGCCTCGGCGAGGTGTTCCACTACCTGCTCGTGCCGCGCGGCATGAGCCTCACCGACGTCAAGACGCTCCAGGAGTGGACGCTCAAGCCCGCCCTCCGCAGCGTGCCGGGCACGGCCGAGGTCAACGCCTGGGGCGGGCTCAACAAGCAGTATCAGATCCGGGTCGACCCCGCCCTGCTCCGCAAATACGACCTGTCGTTCGACCAGGTCGTGGAGGCGGTGCCACGGAACAATTTCAACGTCGGCGGTGGATCGATCGACCGTTCGGGCGACGCGGTGCTCGTCTACGGCGTCGGCCGCACGGTGGACATCGACCAGATCCAGCGGATCGTCGTCGCCTCGCGCGACGGCGTGCCGATCCGGATCCGCGACGTGGGCGAGGTGGTGATCGGCCATGAGATCCGCAAGGGCGCCGTCACATACGGCGGCAAGGGCGAGGTCGTGCTCGGCCTCGGGTTCATGCTCATGGGCGAGAACAGTTACGCCGTCACCACGCGGCTCCGCGACCGCTTCGAGAAGCTCGTCCAGACGCTGCCGGAGGGCGTGGAGGCGAAGGTCGTCTACGACCGTACGAAGCTCATCGACCGCGTGATCGCGACGGTGCGGCAAAACCTGCTCGAGGGGGCGTTCCTCGTCGTCGTGATCCTCTACGTGATGCTCGGCAACCTGCGGGCCGGGCTCGTGGCGGCGACGGCCATCCCGCTCTCCATGATGTGCGGCTTCATCGGGATGTGGCAGGCCGGCATCGCCGCGAGCCTGCTGTCGCTCGGGGCGATCGACTTCGGCATCGTGGTCGATTCGTCGGTCGTCGTGATCGAGAGCATCCTCGAGAAGATCGGCCACCATCCGGGGGCGACCGGGGCCGCCCGGCTCAAGCTCGTGCAGGAAGCGACGAATGCCGTGAAGAAGCCGGCCTGCTTCGGCCAGCTCATCATCATGATCGTCTACATCCCGATCCTCACGCTCGAGGGGGTCGAGGGGAAGATGTTCCGGCCGATGGCGCTCACGGTCGTGTTCATCCTCATCGGCTCGCTCGTGCTCTCGCTCACCGTGGTGCCCGTGCTGTCGAGCCTCTTCCTGCCGCGCCGGATGGATACCCACGACGTGCTGCTTGTGCGGTTTCTGCGCTGGGCATACCGTCCGCTCCTCCGAGCCTGCCTCGCCGCCCGCGGCACGCTCGCCCTCGCGGCTGTCGTGATCCTCGGGATCACCGTGCTTCGCGCGGCGTCGCTCGGCACGGAGTTCGTGCCGAAGCTTTCGGAGGGCGACATCGTGCTCGGCATCATCCGCGCCCCCGGCACCAGCATCGAGGAGTCGTGCCGGATGAACATGCGGATCGAGAAGGCGCTGCTCGCCGAGTTTCCCGCCGAGATCGCCCACGTCTGGAGCCGCACGGGCACGCCCGAGGTGGCGACCGATGCCGGCGCGATCGAGGCCACCGACATGTTCATTGCGCTCAGGCCCCGCGAGGAGTGGAAGCGGGCCCGGACGCAGGCGGCGCTCGTCGAGGTGATGAACAAGACGGTCGAGGGGATTCCGGGGCAGATCATTTGGTTCACCCAGCCAATCGAGCAGCGGATCAACGAGATGGTCTCAGGCGTGCGGGCCGACATCGCGGTGAAGGTGTTTGGCAACGATTTGGACCAGCTCGTGCAGAAAGCGAACGAGGTCGCGACGGTGCTGCGGAGCGTGCCGGGCGGGGCCGACGTGGCCGTCGAGCAGGTGTCGGGCCAGCCGATCCTCAGGATCGCGGTCAAGCAGGACGAGATCGCCCGCTACGGCATCTCCGCCCAGGCCGTGCTCGACATCGTGGAGAGCGTGGGAGGCAAGGCGGTGGGCCAGATCGTGGAGGGGCAGTTGCGGTTTCCGATCGTGGTCCGCCTGCCCGACACGCTCCGCACCGGGCCCGGGGCGATCGCCGACATTCCGGTGCGCGGCCCCGCCGGCGAGAGCGTGCCGCTCGAGCGGATCGCGTCGATCGAGACCATCCTCGGCCCCAAGTTCGTGACCCGCGAGTGGAGCGAGCGGCGGGTGGTGGTGCAGTGCAACGTGCGCGGCCGCGACGTCGGCGGCTTCGTCGCCGAGGCCCAGGGGGCGATCACCGACCGGGTCGAACTCCCTGCCGGCACGTTCCGCCTCGAGTGGGGCGGCCAGTTCGAGAATATGCAGCGCGCCCAGAAGCGGCTCATGATCGTCGTGCCGCTCGCGCTCGTGCTGATCATCGCCCTGCTCTACCTCACGTATCGCAACGTCGCCGACACGATCCTGCTGTTCATCAGCGTGCCCTTCGCGTGCGTCGGGGGCATCTGGGCGCTGGCGTTCCGGGAGATGCCGCTCTCGATCTCGGCGGCCGTCGGGTTCATCACGCTCTCCGGCGTGTCGGTGCTCTCCGGAATGGTGGTGGCCAGCGCCCTGCGCGAGCGGCTCGCCCGCGGCACGGCTCGCGACGTCGCCATCGAGGAGACGGCCTCGGCCTCGCTCCGCACGATCATCATGACGGCGCTCGTGGCAAGCCTCGGCTTCATCCCGATGGCGGTCTCGGAGGGCACGGGGGCGGAGGTGCAGCGGCCGCTGGCGACGGTCGTGATCGGGGGCGTCATCACGAGCACGCTGTTCACGCTCTTCATCCTGCCGGCGCTCTACCGCCTCATCCTGCGCGTCTCCCCGGTCCTCGTCCTGCCCGGCGACCGCTGACGCGCGTTCCCGCCCAGCGTGGGACAGGCTTCAGCCTGTCATGCCTGAACGCGTGCGTGCCGGCTCGGGGTTGCCCCGTACCACCTCGCCGGACGCTCACTACGGCCCTGCAGGCCTCCGCTCGCTCGACTCCGGCTGCGCTGCGCCATCCATGGCTGCGCTTGCCTGCATATGCCGGCTCGATGGTAGGGGCAACCCCTCGCCTCCCCTGTGCGGAAGCCCGAAGCGCAAGCGAGTGAATCGCTCTCTCCCTCGCTTGCGCCTCGGGCTTCCGTCGAACCGAGGGCGTTTCGGGGAGCCCCAATCCCGCGTGCCGATGAGGTAGTACCAGCCCATCTGGTACATCGCCCGGTTCGGCTTCTCGCCCGTATAGATCAGGAACAGCATGCAGACGATCATGGCGCAGTAAGCCTGAATCTCCGCGATGAGTTCGGCCGGCAGGTCGAGCCGATCGGTGACGATCTCGTCGCTGATCACGTTCGCGGCACAGTCGGCTTCCGTCAGTTCGTTGGCATGCGTGACCGTGGCTACGAGCCTGTCTCGCACCCTGCAGACGTAGCTGCTGCCGGTGCCGTGAATGGCGTTCCAGAGACCGAACTTCACATGCCCACGATCGATGACGTAACAGCGATCGGCCGAAAGCTTCTTGCCGCCGGCCATCGGGGGTTGACGCGAGTTCCGCCGCGATCTCCTTGAGCGGGGCAGGGTCGAATATCGCCACCGACTCCGAGAGCAAGCCCAAGGATCCTCGGCTGACGCCGAGTCGCTTGCGGACCTTGTCGAGGGTGCACGCCCGCTGGAGGTCGCGCAAGCTCTCGATCGCCGGGCTGAACAACGACATCAGGATCAATGCGCAGTACTGATCCATGAACAGCCGGCGTAGCTGACTAGCGCAGCCAGGATGGCGGAGCGCAGACAGGTCCGAGCGAACGGAGCCCACGGATGGGCGCAGTGAGCGTCCGGCGAGATGGTACGGGGCAACCCCGAGCCGGGGCGGGCAAGACGTCGCGTCACCCGATATCCAGGATCCGCGGCAGCGGGGCGTCGGCGGGGAGGCCGAGGATGTCGCGGAGCTTGGCGAGGTCGGCCTCGTCGAGCGGCACGAACACGACCGGGTCCTGGCAGAGTTCGGGATCGACGAGGCGGTACGTCACCGTGCCCTTGCCATCGACCTGCGTCGCCCGGCCGTAGCCATACATCATGTTGTCCACCTTCTCGAAGAAGTCGCGGAGCGTGACCTGCTCGGGCCGCGGGCGGCGGATGTAGAAGAGTTCGATCACGTCGCGCCAGAAGTGCGGCACGAACTTCTCGCCGAAGTCGGCGTGGCCGACGCAGTCGCGGTTGGTGCCGGCGATCATGGACGGGAGCGAGGCGAGCGTGCGGTTGCGCGTCTGGCAGCCGCTCTCGAGGGCGGTCGCGAGGTTGAGCGAGAAGTCGGCGCTGTAGCAGTCGTCGAAGATGAGCACGACATGGCTGAGATCCAGTGCGTGGTCGCCGGCGGCCCGGCGGGCGGCGCCGTCGAGCAGCGCTTGGGCCAGTCGCGCGCAGGGGATCGCATAGCTTTGGATCTGGGTGGGCAGGCCGTGGCCAAGGACGACGATCGTGGTGGGCGTGTCGGCGGCGGCGGCGGTTGAAACGGCGGCGAGGAAATCGTCCGCGACCGATTGGATCGTTTCGTCCGCCCGATCCTTCTTGAAGATGGTCGCGGAGGTGCCGTAGGCCGAGGCGAGGGCCGTGATCTCCTTCGGGTCGAGACCGCGATCTGGATCGAGCAGGCCGATGAGAGGGCGCTCCGCAGCGATCACGGTCTTGTCGCGAGCTGCAGCCCGTTTCGCTTCAATGAATCGGGCCAGGCCGGCAAGTACGTCTGTCTGCGCCTCGCGCGAGAGCGATCCGATCCGCTCGGCGTGTGCCTGCGCGAGGTGATAGACCGAAGGCTCGATCTGCCGGTACTGCTTCGGCGAGAGGTTGAGCCGCGCGGCGACGAGCGGGGAGCACTCCTGCGAAAAGGCATCGAGAGAGCAAGGGAATCCTGTCTCCACCGCCTCGACGCGGCGGACGGCGAGGGAAAGCACGAGGACGACGAGGACGGCCCGCTTCATTCCGAAGAGTGTATCCATCGAGGGTACGGTGTCTCCCGGAGGGACGAGCGGTGGTGCCTGGATCGACTCACGGGCAGCATGGCATGGGGTGGCGCTGGAAGAACTCCCACATCATGTCGTTCGCCGATATTTCCCGTGTGGATACGCCGAGGAAACGCAGCCGCGGCTCCCTGCCGGGCCACGTGTGCCCGCCTCCCTCGACGACGACGAGCACGACCTCCGCGCCGTCACGGCCCTCGTCGTAGCGCAGCTGCCTGACGGTCGTGCCGTCGTCCTCGCGATCTGGACGGCACGTCGTCGTCGGGGTCTTTCTGCACCCGTTGGCATCCACCCAAGCACGCACGGAGTGATCCACGGAGAAAAAGTCCGTGCCGGATGGGCCCCGGCCCCGGCCGCCTTGGAATGGAGCGAATGCATCGGCGTCGCCGTGAAAGTGCATGACGGATACGGCACGGCCAGGATGGCACTCCTGCGTGCCCATCGGCCCGCCGACCGGCGCGATGGCGGCGATGCGGTCCGACATTTCCGCCGCGAGCCGGTAGGCCATCATGGCGCCGTTCGACATGCCGGTGGCGAAGATACGTCGTCGATCGACGTTCGCGACGCCCTCCAAGTCGTCGAGAAGGTGCCGGATGAAGGCGACGTCGTCGATGCCGCGGGTGGCCGCCTGGCCGCAGCAGTTGCCGGCGTTGAAGGTGAGCATGTGTTCGAACCGTCCGCTGCCCTCCGGATAGGCCACGATGAATCCGGCTTGATCCGCCTTTTCATTCAATCCGCTGAACACGACCATAGTGCTCGCATTCGCGCCCCCACCATGAAACGCCAGCACCACCGGCATCGGTGTGTCCGGGTCGTACTGAGGCGGCACGTGCACGAGGTATCTGCGCTCATGCCCGCCGACCTCGAGCGTGCGTGAGAAATCGCCCGGCTTCAGGGGGACTTCGGCTCCGAAAAGCAGGACGAGAAAGGCAACGGCGCACATCAGGCAGAAGGATAGGGCGGCCGCCGGCACCTTCTCAAGCGGCAGACGGACGCCGCCACGCAGGCAGCCGCCCCCGGCTTGACCAAAGAATATACTTTTGTATAGTGAACCGAAGTATACTCAAAACTTGGAGGTGCGGCCGTGGTGACGGGTGGATGGCTCGGGAAGGCGTTGCAGGAGGGAAATTTTGCGGGTTTTTCCACCGGCTGGCCCAAGGGAGACGCGGTGCCGACCGGGTTCGCTCCGCTCGATCGGCTCCTGCCAGCCGGCGGCGTGCGCCGCGGCAGCCTCGTCGAGTGGCTCTGCCACGGCGAGGCGTCGGGGGCAGCCGGGCTCGCCTCGGCGGTGGCCTGTCGGTTGGCCGGGGATGCGGATCGGGCCGGCGGCGCGGCGTCCACCATCGTCATCGTCGATCGCAAGGGATGGTTTCATCCGCCGGCCGTGCTGGGCTGGCTCGAACGCGGCAAGGCCGTCGGCCGGCAGGCCGTGCGGCTCGTCGTGGCACGGCCCGCCCACGACGCCGACGAAGTGTGGGCGATCGACCAGGCGCTGCGCTGCCGAGGAGTGGCGGCCGTGCTGGCCTGGCCGGAACGCGTCCATTCCACAGCCCTGCGGCGCTGGCAGCTGGCAGCGCGGGCGAGCCTCGCGGTGGGCATGTTCATGCGGCCGCTCGCCGCCGGCCGCGATCCGAGTTGGGCGGAGGCGCGGATCGCCGTGGCCGCGCAGCCGGGGGGCAGCCTGACCGTGCGCCGGCTGCGGCTTTCGCTCGTGGGCGGGCCATGGGCCGGTGAGGCCCAGATTCAGGAGCGAGCGGTCGAAGTCGGCCTCGATCTCTCGCGAGGCTGCGCTGCCGCCCCCGGGCAAGCCCTCTCTTTGCCGCCGCTTCCAGCGCCGCGCATCCTCGAACAGGAACGAATCGCATGCCGCGCATCATGACGATCTGGCTGCCGCGCTGGCCCGTGCAGCGTCGCCTCATCGACAATCCCGCCCTGCGCAAGGTGCCGGTGTTCGTCTGTCGGCGTGAGCGGCGTGGCGTGATGACGATCATGTCGTGGGCCTGGGCGCTGCCGCCGCGGAGCGAATCGGTGCGCGGTGGCGAGCGGCCGCCGGCGCCGCGGATCCTGCCGGGCATGTCGTTGGCGGAGGGGATGGCCGTGCTCGCGCTCGCCCATGGATCGCGAGCCTGCCATGTGGCCGAGATCGACCACGACGATCCCGCCGCGGATCGGGTGGCGCTCGAACAGTTGGCCCGCCACAGCCGGCGGTTCGCGCCGATCGTGGCGCTCGAGGATGCCGAGCGGCCCGAGTGCATGCATGTCGACGTGACGGGCACGGCGGGATTCTTTGGCGGCGAGGCGCTGCTCGTGCGCACGGCCGTGTGGACGCTCGCCGCCCGCGGTCTTCACGCCCGGGTCGCCATCGCCGATACGGTCGGGGCAGCCTGGGCCGCCGCCCACCACACCGAATTGCTCAATCCACCCCCCGCGCCGCCGTTTCGTCGGCGGTTCGCCATCGTGCAACCGGGAGAGCAGGTCGTGACCCTGGCGGCATTGCCGGCGAAGGCACTCAGGCTCGATCCCCCTGTGCTCGCCACGCTTCGCGAGGTGGGGATCGACACGATCGGCGACATCCTGAAGGTGTCGCGGAAAAGCCTGGCGTCCAGGTTCCCCCCCGCGCTTGCGGTGCGGTTGGCGCAGTTCAGGGGCGCCCGCGCCGAGCCGCTCGCGGTGACCTTCGGCGCGGAGCTGCCGCGGGCGGCGCATGCCTTCGACGTGCCGGTGTCGCTACGGGAGATGGGCGAGGATGCGGTCGCGGCCATTCTCGAGCGGCTCGTGGGGCAGTGCGTGGCGCCGCTCATGGCACGGGGCGATGGCATCACCTCCCTGCAGGTGCGGTTCGAGCAGTGGGCGGGCGTTGGCGAGCAGGGCCCCTGCCCCCCGGTCGTGATCGACGTCGGGCTGTATCGGCCCTCGATCGCCGTGCGGCACGTCGTGGATCTCGTGCGACTGCGCATGACGCGGGTGCGGCTGCCGCGGGAGATCGAGAGCATCGCCGTGGACGTGGTGGCGGCCGCACCGGCGGTATGCCGGCAGCGATCACTCTTCACGGGTGAAAGCGAGTCGGCGGCGGCCGAGGTGGGCATGCTGTTCGACAGGCTCGCCGGCAGGCTCGGCGGCAAGGCCGTGTTCGAGCCGCGGATCGTGAAGGACGCGCAGCCGGAGCACGCCTGGGTGGGGATGCCGCCCGAGGCCCCGCCCGAGCGCATCTCGTTTTCAAATGTTCCCAGCTCGGGGGGGGCGTCGGCACCGCGGCGATTCGCCCTGCCGGCGGAGCGGCGGCCGATCCGCCTGTTGCCCCGGCCCGTGCCGCTCGACGTGCTGGCGGTCGTGCCCGATGTGGCCGATGCCGGGCGGCCGCCGGTGCGGTTTCGGTATGGCGGCGAGATGCACGAGGTGGCCACGGCTCACGGGCCTGAGCGGATCGAAACGGCCTGGTGGCGCGGGCCGATCGTGCGGCGCGACTACTACGTGGTCGAGACGCGCGTCGGGGGACGATTCTGGCTCTTTCGGCGGCTGAAGGACGGAGTCTGGTTTCTGCACGGAGTGTTCGCCTGATGGAACCGCGTTACGCCGAACTGCACTGCACGAGCAATTTTTCATTTCTCTGCGGCGCGTCGCACCCGGAGGAACTCGTGCGCACCGCCGCCGCGCTCGGTTACGAGGCCTTGGCGATCACCGACCGCGGCACACTCTCCGGCATCGTGCGGGCGCATGGCGCAGCGAAGCAGGCGGGACTGAAACTGATCATCGGGGCGCATCTCGAGCCGTGCGATGCGGCTCCGCTCGTCGTCTGGGCAGCCGACCGTATGGGCTATACGAACCTCTGCCGGCTGCTCACCCGTGGCTCTGCGCAGGCTGCCGAGGCAGGCGGCGATGGCATGGCGGGGCGGTGCGTCCTGACCTTCGACGATGTCGCGGCCCATGCGGGCGGCCTCTTGGCGGGCGTGCCGCTGGCCGGGCTCGGGGAGCCCGTCGAGCACCTGGCCCATTGGCGGAGCGCGTTCGACGACCGGCTCTGGGCGCTGGCCGAGGTGGCGCTCGAGGGAGACGACGACGACCGCCTGCAGGCCTTCGCCCGCGTGGCCCGGCTGGCCGGCGTGCCCGTGGCGGCCGCCGGTGACGTGCGCTACCACGAGCGGGCCCGCCTCGCCCTCGCCGATGTGCTCGCCGCCGTGCGGCAGCGGAGCACGGTCGATGCGATCCGCGGCGAACTCCTCACCAACGGCGAGCGGCACCTGCACGAGCGCCGGCGCATCGCCGCGCGGTTCGCATCGCTGCCCGGCGCGCTCGATCGCGCCGTCGAGATCGCGGGGCGGTGCACGTTTTCGCTCGACGAACTGAAATACGAATACCCCGAGGCGACCGTGCCCCCGGGCCGCACGGCCCGGGAGCACCTCGCCCACCTCGCCTGGAAAGGGGCTGCACGGCGGTATCCCGACGGGATTCCGGAAAAGGTTCGCGAACTCGTCGCCCACGAGCTCGCGCTCATCGCCGAGCTCGGCTACGAGGCCTACTTCCTCACCGTGTTCGACATCGTGCGGTTCGCCCGGCGGCGCGGCATTCTCTGCCAGGGCCGCGGCTCGGCGGCCAACTCGGCGGTCTGCTACTGCCTCGGCGTCACGTCGGTCGATCCAGCGCGGATGAACGTGCTCTTCGAGCGGTTCGTGAGCCGTGAGCGGCGCGAGGCCCCCGACATCGACATCGACTTCGAGCACGACCGCCGCGAGGAGGTGATCCAATACATCTACACCACCTACGGCCGCACGCGGGCGGCGATGACGGCTGAGGTAATCTCGTATCGCCTCCGCTCGGCGGTGCGCGATGTCGCCAAGGCGCTCGGGTTTTCACTCGACCGCGTCGATCGGATCGCCGAGGCGCTCGACGTGGGCGACGGGGTGGAGGACCTGCCGACGAGGCTGGCCGAGGCGGGGCTCGACCCCGCGAGCGACGCGTGCACGAGGCTCGCAGCGCTCGTCGGCAGCCTCGTCGGCTTTCCCCGCCACCTGGGGCAGCACGTCGGCGGCATGGTGATGACCCGCGGGGAGCTCTCGGACCTCGTGCCGATCCAGCCGGCCACGATGGACGGCCGCACGATCGTGCAGTGGGACAAGAACGACCTCGACGAGCTCGGCATCCTGAAGGTCGATTGCCTGGCCCTCGGCATGCTGTCGGCGATCCATCGGGCGTTCGACCTCGTGGCCGGGGCCGACGGGCCGCAATTCACGCTGGCCACGGTGCCGGCGGAAGACCCGGCCGTCTACGACATGATCTGCCGCGCCGACACCGTGGGCGTGTTTCAGATCGAGAGCCGGGCGCAGATGAGCATGCTGCCGAGGCTCAAGCCCCGGTGCTTCTACGACCTCGTGATCGAGGTGGCGATCGTGCGGCCGGGGCCGATCCAGGGCGACATGGTGCATCCCTACCTCCGCCGGCGGGCGGGCGAGGATCCGGTCACCTATCCCAACGACGAGATCCGCGCAGTGCTCGAGAAGACGCTCGGCGTGCCGCTCTTCCAGGAGCAGGCGATGCGGCTGGCGGTGGTGGCGGCGGGCTTCACGCCGGGCGAGGCCGATCAATTGCGGCGGGCCATGGGCGCCTGGCGGCGGCCGGGATTGATCGAGGAGTTTCGGATGAAGCTCATCGACGGCATGCTCGCCCGCGGCCTGTCGCAGCCGTTCGCCGAGCAGGTGTTCGGGCAGATCCGCGGCTTCGGCGAATACGGCTTTCCCGAATCGCATGCGGCGAGTTTCGCGCTGCTCGTCTATGTGTCGGCCTGGCTCAAGTGCCATCACCCCGCCGCCTTCACCGCCGCGCTCCTCGGCAGCCAGCCGATGGGGTTTTACGCCCCGGCGCAGCTCGTCCGCGATGCGAAGGCGCACGGCGTGAGGGTCTTGCCCGTGGATGTCAACGTGAGCCGCTGGCACGCATCGCTCGAAGGCCGGCTGAATGGAGGCCGTGCAAAACAGCCGGCAATCCGGCTGGGGCTCGAGCAGGTGCATGGCCTCGGCGAGGCGGCAGGGCGGCGGATCGAGGCGGCCCGCCGCGACGGCCCCTTTCGGCTGCCCCGAGATCTCGCCCACCGTGCCGCGCTCGACCGCGAGGCGCTGTTGCATCTGGCCCGGGCTGGTGCGTTCGCCTCGTTCGGCCTCGACCGCAGGCGGGCGGTGTGGGAGGCGATGCAGTGCCTCGAGCAGCCCGCTCGCAGGCCGCTCCTCGCGGGCCTCGATGACGAAGAAGACGAGGAAGACGGCGATTTGCTGCCCGCGCTCTCGGCAGAAGAGGAGGTGGTGGCCGACTACCGCACCGCGGGCCTGTCGCTCACGGCCCATCCGCTGCAGTTCGACCGCGATTGGCTTTCCGCCCGCGGCGTCGCGACCATCGCCGAGGCCGTCGGGCGGCCGGAGGGCCGCCGCGTGGCCGTCGCTGGCATCGTGCTCACGCGGCAGCGGCCGGCCACGGCCAAGGGCATGATTTTTCTCACGGTCGAAGACGAGACCGGCGCCGCCAACATCGTCGTGCACCCGGGCGTCTGGGAGCAGGCCGACCTGGCCGCCCGCCGCGCGGCCGTGCTCGTGGTGCACGGCCGGATCCAGCGGCGCGGCGCGGTGGTGCACGTGGTGAGCACGCGGCTCGAATCCGCCGCCGCCCTCCGCCCCGAAACCTCCGCCACCACCGCCACCACCGCCCTGCCCCGCATGTCCCGCGACTTCTGCTGACGTGGGGCAAGCGTCCCGCTTGCCGATCAACTCACACGCACCGGCTCGGGGTTGCCCCGTACCATCTCGCCGGACGTTCGCCTTCGCCCTCCAGGCTTCGGCTCACTCGGATTTGCCTGCGCTGCGCCATCCATGGCTTCGCTGGTCAAATACGCCGGCTCAATGGTAGGAGCAACCCCTCGCCTCCCCGTTTCCAGTGGAGCCAGTTGAGGAGGATTGTGGCTGCCCAGACCAAAGAGCCGGGCTATGGGAGCGAGCGCAGCCATGGATGGCGAAGCGAAGCGGACATGCAGAGAGCCGAGGCCTCGGAGGGCCGAGGCGAACGTCCGGCGAGCGGGGCTGGGCAGTCACGATCCGGGTTGGGCGGGCGGAGGTCAGGCCCGTCGACTCTGGCCGTGTATCCGGCGAATGCGTAGAACAACGCCCATGAACGATGCCGTGACCGAAACACATCTGCCGCTCGGGAAGCCCTTTCGCGGCAAGGTGCGCGACTGCTACCGGTTCACGTCGACCATCCACGGCGACGTGATGCTGATCGTGAGCACCGACCGGATCAGCGCCTTCGACTGGATCCTGCCCACGCCGATTCCCGGCAAGGGGAAGGTGCTCACGGCGATCTCGGAGTTCTGGTTCGATCTTCTGGCGCGCGGCCCCGAGCCGATCGCGCACCACCTCATCACGACCGACGTCGATGCGATGGGGCTGCCGCCGGCGATCGACCGCGACGTGCTCCGGGGCCGCACGATGCTCGTCCGGCGGGCCGAGGTCATCCCCTTCGAGTGCGTCGTCCGCGGCTGGCTCGCCGGCTCGGGGCTCGCCGAGTATCGGAAGGCGGGCACCGTCTGCGGCGTGCCGTTGCCGCCGGGGCTCGCGCCGGGCGCGAGGCTCCCCGAGGCGATCTTCACGCCCGCCACGAAGGCCGCGAGTGGCCACGATGAAAACGTCTCCTTCGACGTCATGGCTGCGACCATCGGCGCCGATCTCGCTGCCACACTCCGCACGAAGAGCCTCGACGTCTATGCGCGCGGGGCGTCCCATGCTGCGGCACGGGGCATCATCCTCGCCGACACGAAGTTCGAGTGGGGCCGTGCGGCCGACGGGGCGATCATCCTCGTGGACGAGGTGCTCACGCCCGACAGTTCGCGGTTTTGGCCGGCGGATGCGGCGGGGGCGGGCCGCGTGCCCGATTCGTTCGACAAGCAGTTCGTGCGCGACTGGCTCGAGGCGAGCGGCTGGGACAAGGCGAGCCCGCCCCCCGCCCTGCCCGCCGACGTGGTCGCCAAGACCCGCGCCAAGTACCTCGAAGCCTGCCGGCTCCTGACCGGGAAAACGCCCTGAGGTGGCCGAGAGGGAAATGGCCTAGGGGGGGCGGGTTTTTCGAACTAGAATCGCCGCTCTCGGACGTTCGCCCCACCCGCTGCCCCCCCCCATGCTCCGCTATTGGACCGCCGGCGAATCGCACGGCCCCGCCCTCGTCGCCCTCGTGGATGGCTTTCCCGCCGGCCTCGAGGTGGACAAAGCCGCCATCGACGCGGAACTCGTGCGCCGGCAAGGCGGCTATGGCCGTGGTGGCCGGCAGCGGATCGAGACCGACTCCGTCACGTTTCTCTCCGGCCTGTGGCGCGGCACGACGCTCGGTAGCCCGCTCGCCCTCGAGGTGATCAACAAGGACGCCAAGCTCGAGAAGCTCGAGGATGTCGATCGGCCCCGGCCCGGCCATGCCGATCTGCCCGGCGCGATCAAGCACCTCGGCGGCGTGCGGGCCGTACTCGAGCGGGCCAGCGCCCGCGAGACGGCTGCTCGGGTGGCCGCGGGAGCGCTGGCCCGCCAGTTGCTCGCCGCCTTCGGCATCGAAGTGGCAGGCTGGGTGACGGAACTCGGCGAGATCAAGCTGGGCGATCGCCCCGGCACGCTCGCCGAGCTGCGGCAGTTCCGGGATGCGAGCGCCGTCTACTCGCTGCATCCCGAGCGCGACCCGGAGGTGACCGCGCTCATCGATCGCGTCGGCAAGGAGGGGGACACGCTCGGGGGCGTCGTCGAGGTGCGGGTGGACGGCCTGCCCATCGGCCTCGGCACGCACGCCCAGTGGGACCGCAAGCTCGATGGCCGGCTCGCGCAGGCGGTGATGGCGGTGCAGGCGATCAAGGGGGTCGAGATCGGCCTGGGCTTCGAGGCGGCCCGGCGGCGCGGCTCCCAGGTGCACGATGCGATCCATTACGACGCCGGCGAGCGCGGCTCCGCCACGCTGGGGTTCACGCGGCCGACGAACAACGCCGGCGGGCTCGAGGCGGGAATGACCAACGGGCAGCCGCTCGTGGTGCGGGCCGCGATGAAGCCGATCAGCACGCTGCGCAAGCCGCTGGAGTCGGTGAACCTGCGGACGAAGCAGCCCGAGGAGGCGGCCTACGAGCGCAGCGACGTGTGTGCCGTGAGCGCCGCAAGCGTGATCATCGAGAACGTCGTCGCCTTCGAGGTGGCGGCGGCGGTCGTGGACAAGTTCGGCGGCGACAGCGTGGAGGAGATGCGGGCCCGATACCGCCTGTATCTCGATCTCGCACGGGCCCGCTGACGGGCACGCTCCATTCCGGGAGGTGAACACGGATGTTCATCGAGCAGTCGGTCGGTCGCCGCAGGATCGTCCGGGCCGCATTCGTGCTCGGCGCGGTCGTCCCGTGCGCGGCGCTCGCGGCGGCCTCCTGGTGGCGGCACTCGGTGGAGTATCGCGCGGCGGTCGCCCGCGAGGTGGCCGCCCACGTCGGTGTTCCCGTCTCCATCGGCCGCGTGTCGCACCCCCGGCCGGGGGTGCGACGACTCTCGAATGTCGCGGTCGGCGGTTCGCCGGGGAGTGCCGTTCTCGTCGTGCCGGAGGTCGAGGTGGAGGTGGCCGGCGACGAGGTGCGTCTGCGTGTGCCGCGGCTCGAGTGCTCGACCGAGTCGGTCCGGCTGCTCGCCGGGATCGCTCACGAATGGCTCTTCAGGCCCGCGCGGTTTTCCCGGGCGTGGGTCGTCGATGTGACCGAGGTGACCTGGCTGCTCGCCGACGGCGGGCGCCTGACGGGCCACGCCGGGTGGCACGTCGAGTGCGCTGCGGCGGGAGAATCGCGGGGCGTGTGGGCGCGCCGTGAGCCACGCTCGACCGAGGAGATCCGGGTCCGGGTGGAGGGTGACTCACTGCACGTGGAGGGGCAAATCGATGCGTCCCTGCCGGTGCCCATCGTGGCGGCCCTGCTCGGTCCTTCCGGTGACTGGGCGGACGTGCTTGGCCAGCGGGCCGTGGTGCGCGGGAGGATCGACGCCGTGCAGAAGCATGCTCGTTCCGGCTGGAGCGGTTTCCTCCGTGGCGCGATCGAGCGGATCGACCTCGAGATGCTTGCGGCGCGAGGGGCGCGGGGCCTGGGGGGCGAGGCGACGATCGAGGTGGACCGCCTGCGATTCGCAGGCGGTCGCCTGACCGATTGCGATCTCGTGCTCGGGGCCCGCGGGGGCACGATCTCCCAGGAGCTGCTCGACGGGCTCGTGGGCAACCTCGGGTGTCGCCCGGGCCCGGCGTACCGGGCCATCGGCGGTGAGCAGGTGCGGCGTTTCGATGCGATCGCATGCAGGCTCCTCGTGGAGGGCTCCGATCTGGCCATCCGCGCGGTCGAGGGGGATGGCCTGATCAGGACGCAGGGGCTGAAGATGCTCGAGCCGCCGGTTGGTTCGGCGCCGCTCGCACGGGTGGCCTGGCTGCTCTCGCCGGGCGGAAAACCCGCCGTGCCCGCGACGTCGGCGAGTGCGTGGCTGATTTCAGTGCTGCCGGACAGCGGCGCCCGAACCGGCAGTTTTTGACGCATTCTTGACGGACCTCCGACCGCGGGCTGACCGGGGCAGGCTGGCAGAAATGCCGAAAAACGTCAGAGTGATGGCGATGCCGCTCGCAGGACTGGGCGGCATGACCCCGGAAATCAACCGATGGCAACCGTTCCCCTGCCCTGCGAATCACTCGCCGACGACACCACCGACGGAGCCGGCACGACGCTGCTGCGTCGCCACGAGAAGGAACCGCGGCGCGATGGCCGCGCCCATGTCGGGCAGCATTGGGCCGACATCGCCTGGCCGACGGCCATTTGGATCGGCGGCGTGCATCTGGCGGCCCTTGCGGCGCCCTTCTGCTTCACATGGTCGGGCCTCGCGATCTGCCTCGCGCTCTATTACGTGACGGGCAGCCTCGGGGTATGCCTCGGCTATCACCGGTTGCTGACGCACGGCAGTTTCAGCACGTGGCGGCCGGTCAAGGTGTTCTACGCATTCCTCGGCGGCATTTCCGGGGAGGGGTCCGCGATCGACTGGGTCGCCAACCACCGGAAGCACCATGCCTTCAGCGATCAGGAGGGGGATCCGCACACGCCGCGCGACGGCGGACTCTGGGCGCACATGACGTGGATGTTCCCGCGGCACGCGCCCGCGGAGCTGGCCGCGCATGTCCGGCGTTGGGCCCCCGACCTCGAGCGCGACCCCGCCATCCGCTTTCTGCATCAGACGTTCGTGCTGTGGCACGTGTTGCTCGGGGCGGCGCTGCTCGGCTCCGGGTGGCTGCTGTACGGCCCGTTCGTCGGGGTGTCGTGGCTCATCTGGGGGCTGGCCGTGCGGATGGTGATCGTGTTCCACGTGACGTGGCTCGTGAACTCCGCGACCCACATGTGGGGCTATCGCAACTACGAGACGACCGACGATTCCCGGAACCTGTGGTGGGTGGGGCTGCTCGCCTTCGGGGAGGGGTGGCACAACAACCACCATGCCTACCAGCGGATGGCGAAGCACGGCCATCGATGGTGGGAGATCGACGTGACCTACTGGGCCATCCTGCTCATGGAGCGGTTGGGGCTCGCGTGGAACGTCGTCCACCACCCGCCGGGTGGTCGGCGGGTGGCCGGAGCCTCGCTCGAAGGGAGAGCCGAAGCCGCGGTGTAAGGGCGGCCGGAAAAGGGCTCCATGGCCCCGATCGCCCGGCCCGCAGTTGCAGGGGCAGGGCCGCCCGGTACACTCTCTGCGTCGTATTAATGGTCCGGCTACCTCAGGTCGCTCCTCAGATGGAGCGGAAGAACGGCTGATGCTGACGAAAGATCGCAAGAAGGAACTGATCGGAGCCTACCGCCGCGGCACCGCGGACACGGGGTCGGCCGAGGTCCAGATCGCCCTGCTCTCGGGGCGGATCTCGCACCTCACGGAGCATTTCAAGAAGCACTCGAAGGACCATGCCAGTCGTCGCGGGCTGCTCATGATGGTGAGCCGTCGCCGCCGACTGCTCGACTATCTCAAGCGGGTCGCTCCGCAGCGATATCTGGAAGTCATCAAGCGGCTGGAGATCCGCAAGTAGTGACCGCCGGGCGCCGACGGTCCTGTGGGGGGCGGTGCCCGTTCCCCGGGATCGTGTGGATGCCGGGCGGCGGATGGCGGGGGCATGGAGCGTTTCCAGTCTCCCGCAATGAAGAGCATCGAGGTCGCGGGCCATGGGGCCGCACGCCGGCCGGGCTCGACATGAAACAAGGTTTTGAATCCGAAGAAGGCTGGTCCGGACAGAAGTTCCGGGCATGAAGGGAAGGAAGAAAAGGCAATGAAGGTTCGAGTTGAACGCAAGATCGGCGACAACGTGCTCGCCATGGAGACCGGGTTGCTGGCCAAGCAGGCCGCGGGCAGCGTGATCGTGAGCTACGGGGATACGACGGTGCTCGTGGCGGCCGCCACGGGAGCTCCCCGGCCGGGCATCGATTTCTTTCCGCTCACGTGCGATTACCGCGAGCGGTCGGCGGCGGCGGGCAAGTTTCCGGGTGGCTTTCTCAAGCGTGAAGGCCGGCCCACGATGAAGGAGACGCTCACGAGCCGCCTCATGGACCGCCCGATCCGGCCGCTCTTTCCCGACGGCTTCTACGACGAGGTCCAGATCCAGGCCTCGGTCCTCTCCAGCGACAAGCAGAACGACGGCGACGTGCTCGCCATGAACGGCGCATCGGCGGCGCTGTCGATCTCGCAGCTGCCGTTCCGCGGCCCGCTCGGCAGCGTGCGGCTGGCGGAGGTGGACGGTCGGTTCATCCCGTTCCCGACGCAGGACCAGCTCGAGGAGAGCGATCTCGACCTCGTGATTTCCGGCAGTGAGACGGCTGTGCTCATGATCGAGGGCTTCGCCCGGGAGATGCCCGAGGATCGGATGCTCGAGGCGATCGCCGAGGCCCACCGCTACGTCCGTGAGATTTGTGCGATGCAGCACGAACTCGTGCAGAAGGCGGGCAAGCCGAAGAAGGACTACGTGCTCGCCGACTACACCCACCTGCGTGACCGGCTCGTTCGCGAGTATCTCGGCGAACTCAAGGCCGCCAAGGCGATCGAGGGCAAGCAGGATCGCGGCCAGGCCGTGAAGGCGCTGCGTGAGCGGGCGAAGGCTGCCGTGGTGCCGGCCGAGCCGGCGCCGGGCAAGCCCGGCGACGCCGGCGGCGTGAGCGAGGCCGATTTCGCCCATGTATGGCACGGGCTCGAGGAGCGGGCGGTGCGCGAGCTGATCCTCGAGGGGCGGCGGCCCGACGGCCGCGACTACCGGACGCTGCGGCCGATCACCTGCGAGGTCGATCTCCTGCCCCGCGTGCACGGCTCGGCGATGTTCCAGCGCGGCGAGACGCAGGCGCTCGTCACCATCACGCTCGGCACCGGCAAGGACGAGCAGCGGGTGGACGGTCTCATCGACGAGTATTCGAAGAAGTTCATGCTCGACTACTACTTCCCGTCCTTCTCGGTCGGCGAGGTGCGGCCGATCCGGGGGCCCGGGCGGCGCGAGATCGGCCACGGGGCGCTCGCCGAGCGCAGCGTGAAGCCGGTGCTGCCGGAGCCGGACAAGTTCCCCTACACGATTCGTGTGATCTCCGACATCCTCGAGTCGAACGGCTCGAGCTCGATGGCGAGCGTCTGCGGCGCCACCCTCGGCCTGATGGCTGCGGGAGTGCCGATCTCGAACCCCGTGGCGGGCATCTCCGTCGGGCTCGTGAAGCAGTCGGAAAACCAGTGGGTCCTGCTCACGGACATCATCGGCGACGAGGACCACTACGGCGACATGGATTTCAAGATCGCCGGCTCGCAGAACGGCATCACCGGCATCCAGCTCGACCTCAAGATCGACGGTATCTCGCCGGCGATCATCGAGGCGACGCTGCGGCAGTCGCGTGAGGCGCGGCTCGAGATCCTGCGGACGATGCTGTCGGCGATCCGGCGGCCGCGGTCGGAGATCTCGGTCTGGGCGCCGCGGCTCCTGCGGACGCAGATCAACCCCGAGAAGATCGGCCTCCTCATCGGCCCCGGTGGCAAGACGATCCGGGCCATCCAGGAATCGACGGGAGCCAGCATCGAGGTGGAGGACGACGGCACGGTGACGGTGGCCAGCCACGACGCCGAGGGGGCGATGGCCGCCATGGCGAAGGTCGAGGCGCTGACCGCCTCGATCCAGGTCGGGCGGATCTACGAGGGCCGGGTCACGAGCATCAAGGACTTCGGCGCCTTCGTGGAACTCGTGCCCGGCAAGGACGGCCTCTGCCACATCAGCGAACTCTCGGACGACTACGTCTCGAGCGTCGCCGACGTGTGCCGTGTCGGCGACGTCATGCGGGTGAAGGTGATCGCGGTGGACGACCAGGACCGCGTGAAGCTGAGCCGCAAGGTGGCGATGCGCGAACTGGCCGAAGGTGGCGGACAGACCCCGTCGTAGTCCGCCGTTCGGCCTCGGGAATCCACGTCCACGCGCACGGGAGTCGGCCATGTCGTCGGATGACGAGTCGGCCCGCTCGCGGGCGGAGACCTATGCGGAGTTCGCGGCGCTCGTGGGTGCCCTCGCCCACGAGATCCGCAACCCGCTGTCCACGATCCGGCTCAACATGGAGCTGCTCGCGGAGGATTTCGAGAACACCGACCCCGAGTCCCCCACGAAGCAGCGCGACCGGCGGGCGAAGGCCAAGATCGAGCTCGTCCGGCACGAGTGCGACCGGCTCCAGAAGCTGCTCGGCGACTTCCTCGACTTCGCCCGCCAGGAGACGCTCGCGCTCGAGCCCGGCAGTCTCAACGCAGAGCTCGAGCAGTTGCTCGATTTTTTCGCGCCGCAGGCCCGGGAGGCCGGCGTCGAGATCGTGCGCTACCTCGATCCGGAGCTGCCCAACGTCCGCCTCGATCGGGAGACCCTGCGGTCGGCGGTGCTCAACCTGCTCATCAATGCGGTGCAGGCGATGGAGGGGGGCGGCCAGCTCGTGGTGCGAACGCGGCCGAAGGGGCTCGGCGTCGCCCTCGAATTGATCGACACCGGGCCGGGCATGGACGCCGAGACCCTCGCGAAGGTGTTCCGCGCCTTCTACACCACGAAGCAGGGCGGCTCGGGGCTCGGCCTGCCCACGGCCCGGAAGATCGTCGAGGCCCATGGCGGCACGATCGACGTCGAAAGCGCGCCGGGCCGTGGTACGAAGGTCACGATCTGGCTGCCCGCTCCGCCGCGGCTGCCGACGGTCGGCCCTGCGTCCCGCGAGCGTTAGCAGGCTGTGGAACAAGTCTGCCGGAGCAGGATGCGAAGCTTGCCGACCGGGGAAACCCTCGGCGTTTCCACCGGTCGGCCAAGTGGAAAAAGGTGATGGATGACTTTTTCCACGGACAACGAGGAACTGGACGGGCCCCGGCGCCGCTTCGTACGATCCCCTTCATGGCTTCCGCTCGCGAACCTGCCGCCCCGCCCGATCCGAACGCCTCCGACGGTCCCCCGGGGCTCGTCCGCGTCCTCGTGGTGGACAACGACATCCTGCATGCCCGCACCGTCGGCGAGGGCCTGAGCCGCATGGGCTACCAGTGCATGGTGGCCGGGAGCGGGTCGGAGGGGGCGAAGCGTCTCGCCCAGGAGACGTTCGACGTGGTCGTCACCGACCTCATGATGAACGACATCGGCGGCCTCCAGATCCTGGAGCGGGCCAAGCAGGCCTCGCCCGAGACCGAGGTGATCGTGGTGACCGGGCATGGCACCGTGCCGTCCGCGGTGGCTGCCATGCAGCAGGGGGCCTTCACCTACCTGCAGAAGCCCCTCGACCTCGGCCAGGTGCGGGCCGCGGTCGAGAAGGCGTCGGAAGGAGTGCGGCTCAAGCGGCAAAACCTGGAACTCAACCGCCGGCTCGACGAGAAGTTCGGCTTCGAGGGTGTCGTGGGCTCGAGCCCGCAGATGCTGTTCCTCATCGAACGGCTCAAGCGGATCGCGCCGACCGATGCCACGGTCTTGATCCAGGGAGAAACGGGCACGGGCAAGGAACTCGTCGCCCAGGCGATCCACCAGAACAGCCCGCGCAAGAGCAAGCCGTTCGTGGCGCTCAACTGCGCGGCGCTCAGCGAGAACATCCTCGAGAGCGAGCTCTTCGGCCACGTGCGGGGCGCCTTCACCGACGCCTCGAGCGACCGGGTCGGGAAGTTCGAGTACGCCAACGGCGGCACCCTGTTCCTCGACGAGGTCGGCGACATGCCGCTCGCCACGCAGATCAAGCTCCTGCGGGTGCTCGAGTCGGGGCAGATCACGCGGGTCGGGTCGAACACCCCCGTCCAGGTGAATGTGCGGCTCCTCTCCGCGACGAACCGGAACCTCGAGGAGGCGATCGCCGCCGGGGTGTTTCGCAGCGACCTCTACCATCGCCTGAAGGTCGTGACGATCGCGATCCCCACGTTGCGCGACCGGGCCGCCGACATCCCGCTGCTGATCGAGCATTTCGTGCGGCAATTCGCCAAGCGGCACGGCAAGACGATCAAGGGCATGTCGCTCGCCGCCCGGATGAAACTCGGCGCGTACGCCTGGCCCGGCAACGTCCGGCAATTGCGGAACGTCATCGAGAGCATGGTGGTCGTCGACTGCGACGAAACGCTCGACGTCGACGACCTGCCCGTCGAGTTGGAGCCCGTGGCGGCGAAGGCCGAGCCGGCCGCCGGGCCGCCGGCGGGGCTTGCGGACCTCGTCGGGCGGCCCCTCGAGGAAATCGAGCGGCTGTTCATCGGTGAGACGCTGAAGCTCACGGGTGGCAACCGCGAGCAGGCCGCGGAACTTCTCGGGATCGGCGAGCGGACGCTCTACCGCAAGATCAAGGAATTCCAGTTGTCGTGAGCGAGGATGCCGGCGGGGCGCAGCGGATGGGAAGGATCCACACATTGCCGGTCGCGGTCGTCAACCGCATCGCCGCCGGCGAGGTCGTGGAGCGGCCTGCGAGCGTCGTCAAGGAATTGCTCGAGAACGCGCTCGATGCCCGTCCCACGCGGATCGACGTCGCCCTTGATCAAGGTGGCATCGGGCTGGTGCGGGTGGTCGATGACGGCTGCGGGATCGAACCGGAGGATCTGCCCCTGGCCGTCGCACCCCACGCGACGAGCAAGCTGCGGGTGGCCGAGGACCTCGAGCGTATCGAGACGCTCGGCTTTCGGGGCGAGGCTCTCGCGAGTGTCGGCGAAGTGGCCCGGCTCGTGATCCGCTCGCGGCCCGTCGGCGCGGAGGCCGGGGCTGAACTCGAGGTGGACAACGGGCATCGCGGCGAGGTCGTGCCCCGCGGGGTGGCCGTCGGCACGACGGTCGAGGTGCACCAGTTGTTCGCGAAAGTCCCGGCCCGGCGGGCATTCCTGCGGGCGCCCGCCACGGAGTGGTCGCATTCGGCCGAGGCTTTCGTACGCACCGCCCTGGCCCATCCGCGGGTGGCGATGACCCTCGAGCACAACGGCCGCCGCATCCATGATCTGCCCGCCGATGCCGCCTGGCGGACGAGGATCGGGGCGCTGTTCGGCACGGGACTCGCCGACCGCCTCATCGAGGTCGAGGGCCGGGATGGCGACGTGTGCGTCAGCGGATTCGTGGGGCGCCCCGACGACGACATGGCGAGCGGCAGGCTGCAGCATCTGTTCGTGGCGGGGCGGCCATTCCGTGACCGCTCGATCCTCCACGCCGTCCAGGAGGCGTACCGTGGGCTGCTGCTGACCGGGAGGCAGCCGATCGCGTTCCTGGCGTTTTCCCTTCCGCCGGATGCGGTCGATGTGAACGTGCACCCCGCGAAGATGGAGGTGCGATTCCGCGATCCGTCGCGGCTCTACCGGCTCGTGCTCTCGACGCTGCGGGCGCGGTTCCTGGCCACGGATCTGTCGTCCCGGTTGCAGCCGCCGGCGCCGGCATGGGAGGGATGGGGATCCGTGGAGCCGGCGGCGGCCCGCCCAGCGGCGTTCGTCCAATTTCCTTCGGCCTCTGGCAGCGTCGCCCCGGCCCCGGCCCCGCCTGGACCTTCCGTCGATGGGCCCTGGCATGCCGATGTCGATCCGCCCGAGCCCCGTGCCGAGGAGATGGCCGTCCAGATGCACGACCGTTACCTGGTGGTCGAGAGTACCACTGGGATCGAGGTGATCGATCAACACGCCCTCCACGAACGCGTGCTTTACGAACGGCTCCGCGAAGCGGTCGCCGCGGGCTCCCTCGAGGTGCAGCGTCTGCTGATTCCCGAGACCGTCGAACTTTCCTCCGCGGAGCTGGAACTCGTCGAGGAGCATGCTGCGGCGCTCGCGCAGGCCGGAATGCGGGTCGAGCCATTCGGCGGCGGCACCGTGATCGTCACCTCGAAGCCGGCGCTGGCCGGGGACGCACCGGCCGCGACACTCGTCCGCGAGGTGCTCGGCCGACTCGCCGCCGCCGCGACCACGTCCGGCATGCTCGTGGACGAGATACTCCACGGGCTGGCCTGCAAGGCGGCCATCAAGGCGGGCGACCCGCTCTCGCAGGAGGAGGTCGATGCGCTCGTGCGCGACCGCCGGCGGGTAAGGGACTCGCACCATTGTCCCCATGGTCGGCCGACGTCCCTGACCCTGTCGCGACAGGAACTCGACCGGCAGTTTCGGCGCACCTGATTTCCCCGTTGTTCTGTGGCCCCTGGAGTCGTCCATGATCTGCGTGAGCATCGGTCGCGGCCGCCATCGGCACGTGATCGCCGAGCACAGGCATCTTGCCGAGAACGGGATCCGCCTCGTGGAGTTGCGACTGGACTACATCCAGGGCAACGTGCAGGTGAAGCGTTTGCTTCAGGACAGGCCCTGCCCCGTAATCGTGACCTGCCGCCGGGCCGCGGACGGCGGCCGCTGGGAGAAGTCTGAGGAGGAGCGGCTCCTCGTGCTGCGCACCGCGATCGTGGAAGGGGCCGAATACGTCGATCTCGAGGATGACATCGCCGCCAAGGTGCCCCGCTACGGCACGACGAAGCGAATCGTCAGCCATCACGACTTCCGCAAGACGCCCCCCGACCTCGCCGCCCTCCACAAGCGGCTGGCCGGCATGGACGCCGACATCGTGAAGATCGCGACGATGGCGAACCACCCCATCGACAATCTCCGGATGCTCGACCTGGTGAGGGCGAGCCGCGTCCCCACCGTCGGCATCTGCATGGGCGACATCGGCATGCCGACCCGGGTGCTCGCGGGGCGTGCCGGTTCCCCCTTCACCTTCGCCACATTTCACGACGACCGCGTGCTGGCCCCCGGGCAGATCGGCTGGCGGCTGATGCGCGACGTCTATCGCTACGACTCGATCACGCTCCAGACCAGGATCTATGGCGTCGTCGCCGACCCGGTGGCACACAGCCTCAGTCCGGTCGTGCACAACGCCGCGCTGGCCGCCGCGGAGATCGACGCCGTCTACCTGCCCTTCCGGGTTCCGGCCGAGCAGATCGGCGAGTTCCTCGGGGCGGCGGGCCGGTGGCCCATCGCGGGGTTGAGCGTCACGATTCCGCACAAGGAGACGGTGATCCCCCTCGCGACCCGCCCGGACGAACTGGTGACGGCGATCGGCGCGGCCAACACGCTCTCGTTCGGGCCTGCCGGCGTCGCCGCCTTCAATACGGACGCCACGGCCGCGGTGGAGAGCCTCGAAGCGGCGCTCACGGAACAGGATTCGGCCGCCGACGGGCTCGGCGTGAAGACGGCGCTCGTGCTCGGGGCCGGCGGGGCCGCCCGCGCGGTCGCGTTCGCCCTGCGGCGCCGCGGCGTGGATGTGACCGTCTCCTCGCGGACGCTCGAGCGTTCGAAACGCATCGCCGGCGACGTCGGCTGCAAGGCCGTGGACTGGAACGCCCGGTATCGCCTGCCCTACGACTGCCTCGTCAACGCCACTCCCGTCGGCATGCATCCCAATGTGGACGAGACCCCGTTCGACAAGGAGCACCTGCGGCCCTACATGGTCGTGTTCGACACCGTCTACAATCCGGAGAACACGCTGCTGGTGAAGGAAGCGCGGGCCATGGGCTGCCGGATCGTGACCGGTGTCGATATGTTCGTGCGGCAGGCTGCGATCCAATTCCGAATCTGGCACGACCGCGAACCACCCCTGCAGGTGATGCGCGAGGCCCTCAAGCGGGCGACGGCTTCCGCCAAACAGCCGGCCTGATTTCGCCATGCCCATCCTCACACTCGTCGGCTATCGCGGTACGGGCAAGTCCACGGTCGCCCGGCTGCTGGCGGAGCGGTTGGACGTGCCGTGGATCGATGCCGACACGGCCCTCGAGGAGCGGCTGGGATGCTCGATCGCAGCGCTTGTGGAGCAGCGCGGCGAGGCGGCGTTTCGCGATGCGGAGGCGGAGGTGCTCGCCACGCTCCTCGCGACGTTCCCGGGGGTGCTCGCGACGGGGGGCGGAGCGGTCTTGCGTGAGTCGAATCGCAGGCTGCTGCAGGAGTCGGGCCGCCCGGTGGTCTGGTTGACCGCTCCGGCCGACACGATCCGGGCCCGGCTCGCCGCCGACCCGACCACGCGCGAGCGCCGGCCGGCGCTCAGCGGCGGCGACGTGCTCGCGGAGGTCGAGGTCGCCCTGCGCGAACGCGAGCCGTTGTATCGGGCGTGCGCTGACTGGGTGATCGACGCCTCCAGGGCGACGCCCGCCGCCGTGGCCGACGAGATCGTGGCCCGGCTCGGCCGCGGACCGGATCAGCCTCGTGGTGGGGGTGGGGCATGATCCCCGACACGCTCACCTCGTGGACTGCGTCACCCGCGAGCGGGATCTGCGCCCTCGGGCTCGGATGGGCCGCGGGGCTCCTGCTCTGTCGCGCCGTGGACGGCTGGTACCGCGCGACCGACGACGAACGCGTGCCTCGGCGAGCCGGGGTGTTGATTGCCATGGGAGCGGCCTGTGTCACGGGCCTGCTGTGGTGGTGGGAGATCGGCCACAGCGGCATGGGGCGGCTCGTCGCAGGGAGCGAGGTCCTTCCGCGATACCTCCACCATGCGGCGCTGTTCTGGCTGCTCGCGGCGGCGACCTGGATCGATCTCAGGCAACGCGTCATCCCGGACTGGATCACGGTTCCCGGGGTGATTGTCGGGCTCGCCGCGGCGTGGGCCTGGCCGACGAACCTGCTGCCGATCACGGTGGAGGTCGCGCGATCCTTCGCCGCTCCCGCACTCGAGCCCGACGTGCTGGCGTGGTACGGTGGGTTGCACGCGGGAAGCGGCGGTATGTTCGGCGGCCGCCCGCAGTTCCCGGGCCTCGTGCTCGCGACGGCCCTCTACGCCGCCTGGTGGCTGGTCTGCACTGAGCCGGCGGAAGGCGAGCGAGGCATGTTCCGCCTCTCGCTGCGCAACGCGCTGCTCGTGGTGGGTGTGTTGGCGATCGGCGCTGCCTGGTGGGCGGGTGGAACAAGGTTCGCATCCCTCCAGACCGCCCTCATCGGGATGACGGTGTCGGGGGGGCTCGTGTGGGCCGTGCGCGCCGGTGCTTCGGCCGCACTCGGGCAGGAGGCGATGGGGCTCGGAGACGTCACGCTGATGGCCATGCTGGGCGCCTGGCTCGGATGGCAGGCATGCGTGCTCACGTTCTTCCTGGCGGCATTCATCGGGCTCGGACACGGACTCGTGCAGTTGATCCGGCATCGCGAGAACGAACTGCCGTTCGGGCCGAGCCTCTGCCTGGCCGCCGCCGTCGTCGCCGTCGGCTGGCGATCGCTGTGGCGGACGACCCGCGTCCACTTCGAGGAGCCGGCGCAGCTGGCATTGGTGGTGGCGACGGTCGTCGTGCTCACCGCGATCACGCTGTCAGCATGGCGATGGCTCCGCTCCAGGGGCTGAATTTCGCCGGTTTCGGCGGACTTGCCCCGCCCCAGCCGGTCTCCCTACCATCCCGCCCTTCTGCCGGACGGGAGCCGGATCGATGGTGAGCATGACGCGACGGATCGCGACCGCAGCCGCCTGCTTCGCGGCGGGGGTGTCGGCGGTCGGCTGCACGCAGAGCCCCTTTCGGACCGCGGTAACGCCGCCGGCGAGTCTCGCGCCCCCGCCGCTCGCCGCGGCCCCGGTGGCCGCGACCCCTCCTCCGCCTCCATCCTTCGTCGATACCGACCCGCGCCGTCTGGAGGCCGGCCTCGCCCGCAGTCGCCAAGAAGCGATGGTCATGCAGGACGAGATCACGGCCCTGCGCGAGCAACTTGCCAGCACCTCCGCCCAGCTCTTGCAGGCGCGAACGGCTGGTCCCGCCTCCCCGGCGGCTCCAGCGGTGGTCGCGCCGCCCGGAACGATGACGCCCGTGGCGATGCAGTCGGCGCTGGGGATGATGGCCCTCACGGGCGTCGAGAAGCGGCTCGATGGCGGCGTCGTGCGGATCGAGGTCCCGGCGGACAAACTGTTCGAGCCCGGCGGAGCGAATCTCCTGCCCGCCGGAGCGGCACTCCTCACGCAGGTGTCGGACGAGGTCGAGCGGGTGTTTCCCGGCCACTTCCTCGGCATCGAGGGGCATACCGATACCGAACCGTTGCAGAACGCCTCGTGGGGCTCGCAGCACCAGCTGAGCGTGGCCCGCGCATCGACCGTGTTCGACTTCCTCACCAGCCGCACCTCGCTCCAGCAGGGGCAGTTGTTCCTCGTGGCCCATGGGCCGAACCACCCGGTCGTATCCAATGCCACGTCCGCGGGGCGGGCCCGCAACCGACGGATCGAGCTCGTGATTTATCCCGAGCGTTCCGGAGCCGATGCGGCGCCCGGCGGTCACCCGGCTGCCACGGTCGCGGGTGGCGGCTGACGCCGGTGCCGCTACACTCGCGACATGGTCGGCATCGTCGATTACGGCAGCGGCAACCTGCGCAGCGTCCAGAAGGCGTGCGAGAAGCTCGGCGTTGCTGCGCGGATCACGGACGATCCGAATCAGGTGGCCGAGGCGGAGCGGCTCATCCTGCCGGGTGTCGGTGCCTTCGGTGACGCGATGCGGGAGTTGCACGCCCGCGGGCTGGTCGAGCCGATCGTCGCACACATCCGGGCTGATCGGCCGTTCTTCGGCATCTGCATGGGCCTGCAGTTGCTCTTCGAGCATGGGCTCGAGGGGGGGCGTCAGGCCGGCCTTGGAGTGCTCGCCGGCGACGTCGTGCGGTTCGACGTGCCGGATGGCCTCAAGGTTCCGCACATGGGATGGAACACCGTCCAGTGGACGGGCCAGCCCCCGGGCGGATCCTCGCCCGACGCCGACTATTTTTATTTCGTCCATGCCTATCACGCGCGGCCGGCGGACCCCTCCGTGATCGTCGGCACGACCGAGTATGGCGGCCCGTTTTGCTCGGCGGTGCAACGCGGTCGGCTGTTCGCGACGCAGTTTCATCCCGAGAAGAGCCAGGCGGCGGGGCTGCGGTTGCTCGCCTCGTTTTTGGCGTGATCAACCGTGATGCATCCAAGGAGGCCCCCGACGATGGAACTCTGGCCGGCGATCGATCTGCGGGGTGGGCGGTGCGTGCGGCTGCTGCAGGGTGACTACGACCGCGAGACCGTGTTCGGCGAGGATCCGGTGGCGCAGGCCCGACGCTTCGTGGCCGCTGGGGCGCGGCGGCTACATCTCGTCGATCTCGATGGAGCGAAGTCGGGCGAGCCCGTGCAGGCGGCGCTCATCGAGCGGATCGTGCAGGCTGCCGGCGTGCCCTGCCAGGTCGGTGGTGGCATCCGTACCCTCGACACGGCTCGCCGCTACTCCGCCGCCGGTGTCGCCAGGATGGTCGTCGGCAGCGTCGCGATCGAGCAGCCGGAGCTGCTCGAGCAACTCGCCGCGGCCCTCCCCGGCACGATCGTCCTCGGGCTCGATGCCCGCGACGGACGGGTCGCCGTCCGCGGCTGGCTGGCGACGAGCGACCTCTTGGCCGTCGAAGTGGCCCGCCGCCACGAGACGCTGCCGCTGGCGGCGATCGTGTACACGGACATCGAGACCGACGGCACCCTGGGCGGCCCCAATCTCACGGCGCTCGGTGAGATGATCAAGGCGGTCCGGCTGCCCGTCGTGGCCTCCGGGGGCATCGCCGGCGCCGCCGATCTCGAGCAGGTCGCGGCGATCGGGGCCGCCGGTTGCATCGTGGGGCGAGCCCTCTACGACGGCGGCCTCACCATCGCGGCCGCCGCACAGGCCTGCGGCGAACGCATGCCCTGAGCGCTCGCCGCGGGGCGGAGCCGCCCGGCCCAGTCTGCCGAAAGCCCCGAGACTCTCGCGCGGGTCGCCGGGGGCGGGAAAATCAGCAGGATCCCTCAATTTCACCCGGGCGGCAGGCCGACCGTACGGGTGTCGATTTCGGGGGGCAGCAGTCGGGTCGCGGCTCCGCGTTTGTTGCCGGTGCCGCGGCCCGATTCTACGATCCACATTCATGGCCACAGACGTCCGTCTCAAGGAACAGTTGCCCGAGCTCACCCGCCGGATCGTGGAGACCTACCAGGCGGTCCCCACGATCCACTACCTCGGCCACTGCCCGCTCCCCAAGTACGAGACGATCATCTCGGCCTGCGAGGATCTCAAGGAGATCCTCTATCCGGGCTATCGCCGGCGCGAGAACCTGCACCTGGGCAACGTGACCTACCACGTGGGCGATCTCGTGGACGGCCTCCACGACAAACTGACGACGCAGATCGGCCGTGCCCTGCGGCACAGCCTCGCCGCCCAGCACTCGGCCGCCGAGCAGGGCGTCGAGGCTCCCACGGTGCCCGATGCCGTCCAGCACTGCACCGACGAGGCCGACTTCGACGCCCTCGGGCAGGCCAAGGCGATCGAATTCCTCGAGCGGATTCCCGACCTGCGCCGCGTGCTCGCCACCGACGTCCAGGCCGCCTACGACGGCGACCCGGCGGTGCGCACGCTCGACGAGGTGATCTTCTGCTACCCGGGGCTCGAGGCCGTGACGATCCACCGGCTCGCGCACCTGCTGCATGCGCTCGAGGTGCCGCTCATCCCGCGCATGATGGCGGAGTGGGCGCATTCGCGCACGGGCATCGACATCCATCCCGGCGCCATCATCGGCGACCACTTCTTCATCGATCACGGCACCGGCGTCGTCATCGGGGAGACCTGCGAGATCGGCAGCCGCGTGAAGCTCTACCAGGGCGTCACGCTCGGCGCCCTGTCGTTTCAGACCGACGGCGACGGCAATCTCGTGCGGGGCACGAAGCGGCATCCGACGATCGAGGACCGCGTGGTGATCTATGCCAACGCGACGGTGCTCGGCGGCGCCACGCGCATCGGCCACGACTCGGTCATCGGCTCGAACGTCTGGCTCACCCGCTCAGTCGATCCGCACACCACCGTCGTTCTCGAGCGGCCGAAACTCCGCATGCGCGGCGAAGCCCCCGCGCCTGAGGCGGACTACCAGATCTAGCGCGGATTTTCGTCAACTCGCGCGTGCCGGCTCGGGGTCGCCCCTACCATCTCGCCGGGCGTTCACTTCGCCCTCCAGGCTTCGTTCACTCCTGCCGACTGCGCTGCGCCATCCATGGCTCCGCTTGTCGGCAAAGCCGGCTCGATGGTAGGGGACAACCCCGATCCTCCCCCATTGGCGGTTGAGGAGGATCGGGGCTGCTCATGCCCTCGAGTGGGCTGTGGGAGCGAGCGCAGCCATGGATGGCGAAAGCGAAGCGGACACGCAGAGAGCCGAGGCCGGGAGGGCCGAGGCGAACGTCAAGCGAGAGGGCGTGGGCAGTCACGAGCCGGATTGGGCGCGTTGAGGCATGACAGGCTGGAGCCTATCCCACATAACAGGCGAGACGCGTGCGTCACCTGGGCTCGGCGCTCAGGATGACGCCGTTGATCACCACGCCCGTGCAGTGGGTCGTGTACTCGAACGGGTCGCCGTCGTAGATCGCCACGTCGCCGTCCTTGCCCGGTTCGAGCGAGCCGACGCGGTCGGCCACGCCGACGATCCGCGCCGCGTCGATCGTGATCGTGGCGAGGGCCTGCTCGAATAACAGGCCGTGCGCCGCGGCGAGGCCGGCCTCGAAGAGCACGACCCGCGTCTTCGGCACGTACGACTCGTAGCCGCTCTGAAGCGCGATCGGGATGCCCGCCTTCCGGAGCGTGGCCGCGGTTTCGAAGCTCAGGTTCTCGGTGTCACCGCCGCCGCCGGCGCGGCGCATCGTGGGATGCACGATCACGGGCACGCCCGCGGCCCGGATGCGATCGGTGAGCAGATAGGCTTCGGCGGCCGAGTCGAGCACGATCCGGAGCTTGAATTCCTCGGCGATCCGCAGGGCCGAGGCGATGTCGGCGGCGCGGTCGGCCGTGATGAGGAGCGGCCAGTCGCCTGCGAGCACCTTCGCGATCGCGTCGAGCCGGAGGTCGCGGTCCGGCCGCTTCGTCTCGTCGGCGAGGCCGCGTTTCCGCAGATACTCCTGCCCCTTCACCAGTTGGGCCCGAAGCATCGCCACCGCCTTGCTGCGGGTGCCCGGTGATTTTTTTTCTGCGTCGTCGCCCTGGGCCCGCGCCGCGTCGCCGAGCGTGACGGCCACCATCGCCGTGGGCACGAGCGTCGCCTCCTCCGCGGAATTGCCGTGGAGTTTCACGACCATGGTCTGCCCCGCCACGAGGGCTCCCGGGGCGTGCCCCGTATGGACGGTGGTGACGCCGAAGCCCCGCAGCCACTCGATGAGCCGCTCGTGCGGGTTGTACGCATCGACGGCCCGCAACTCGGGCTGGATCGCCTCGCCGGGGTCGAGCTGATCCTGGTCCTGCGGTTGGTTGAGGTATCCGGCGAGGCCGACGACGCTGTGGGCGTCGATGAGGCCCGGGGTGACCACGGCGCCCCGGACGACCTGCGCGCCCGCGGGGATGGGTGTGGTGGCCGCCGGGCCGACCGCGGTGATCCTGCCATTGTCGATCACGACCACTCCGTCGGCGATCAGTGGCCCGGCCATGGTGTGCACCACGTCGCCGCGGACGGCGAGCGGGCCGGCGGCCGTCGCCGGCGGGGCGGTGAGCATGGCCGCCGCGAGGGCGAACCAGCGAACCACGGCGAGGCTCGTTCGCGGGTGCCTCATCGCATCGTCCCCACCGCCGGGCCGATGCAGCACGGCTCGGCTTTCTGGTCGCGGCTCGCGCCGAATCCGCCCACCGCGTACAGGCGGTCCTCCGGGGCGTCTCGGTCGAAGACTTTCCGCCCCTCGACGAACGTCGCGAGCACCTGCGTCTTCACGCTCAGGGGATCCCCCGACAGCACGAGGATGTCGGCGTCCTTGCCCAGGTCGAGCGAGCCGATCCGGTCGCCGAGGCCGAGCATCTTGGCTCCGGCGAGCGTGAGCGCCTCGAGTGCCTTCTCCCGCGACATGCCCGCCCGCACGGCGAGCGCCGCGGTGCGGAGGAACAGCCGGGAATCGGTCACCGGATCGTCGGTGTGGAGGGCGCACGGCACCCCCGCCTCTTCCAGCACCGCACCGGTGACGAGTGAGAAATCGGCCGCCTCGATCTTGCCGCCCGGGCTGTCGAGCACGATCACCGAGCAACCGACGCCCGCTCTCGCGATCTCCGGCGCCACCTTCCAGGCCTCGCTGACATGATGGAGCACGACATCGAAGCCGAACTCCTCCTTCAGCCGCAGCACCGTCACGATGTCGTCCGCCCGATGGCAGTGGTGGTGGACGATGCGCCGTTTCTCGAGCACTTCGACGAGCGTTTCCAGTTCGAGGTCGCGGTCGGGCGCCTTTTCAGGGTCGCCGGCAGCCCGCGCGAGTTTGTCGCGGTAGGCGAGCGCCTGCATGAATTTCTGCCGCACGAGCGCTGCGGATTTGCCCCGCGTGCCGGGGAAAGGCGGTTCTTTCTGCGAGTTCGTCCCGTTGGCCATCTTGAGCCCGCCGAGCGGCCGGCCGGCGGCATCGCGATAGAGCAATTCGTCGATGGTGCCGGCCCGCCGGAGCTTGACGTACACGGTCTGCCCGCTCGCGAGGTGGCCGGAGCCCGGCATGATGTTGAGCGTCGTCAGGCCTCCCGCGAGGCACTTGCGAAACCCGGCGTCGCGGACGTTGATCGAGTCGAGGATCCGCACGTCGGGCTGCACCGGGCCGCTGCCGTCGCCCCCCTGTCCGCCCCCCACGTGGCTGTGGGTATCGACGAGTCCCGGCATCACGACGTGCCCGCGGGTGTCGATTCGTGTTGCGTCCGTCGGAACCGCGGTCGTCTCGGCCGGCCCGATGGCGACGATCCGGCCGTCGCGGACGACGACCGTGCCGCTGGCGATGTCCGGGCTGCCGATCGGAATGACCCGGCCGCCGATGAAGGCCGTGGTGTCGCCGCACGCCGGGCGCATGCCGGCGAGGATGAGGGTTGTCAGCAGGAGAGTGACGCGAATCCTGAGCACCCCGGAATTATCCGCGGCGCTCCGCTGCCCGCACAAGGGCTCGGGCGGCCTCCTGGGCGGCGAGTTTGGCGTCGATCGCCTCGTCGCCGGTCGCCCTGGCGGCGGCAACCTTTTCGAACTCCGCCTGGGCGGCGGAGACGTCCACCTTCTCGGCCGGAACGGCCCGTTGCGTGATCACCGTGACCTGGTCGTGGGCCACCTCGACGAAGCCGCCCTCGACGAACAGCCGGCGGACGGCGTCGACCGGCCCCCCCTGCTCCCCGACGATCCGCACCTCGCCCGCCCCGAGGCGGCCGATGAACGGGGAATGCCCGTGGGCCACGCCGCGGAGGCCGTCGAACAGCGGCAGCGTGACGGAGCGGGCCTGCGTGTCGAGGCTCGTCTGCTCGGGCGTGACGATCACGCACCGCACGGCGCCGGTCTGTTTCGTGTCTGCCATGGCGTTGGGGCTCACTCGGTGTCGCGGGGTGGTCAGGCCTTGGCCGCCATCTTCTTGGCCTGCTCCTCGGCCTGCTCGATCGGGCCGACGTACATGAAGGCCTGCTCGGGCAGGTGGTCCCACTTGCCGTCGGCGATCTCCTCGAAGGAGCGGATCGTGTCGTCGAGGCTCGTGATCTCGCCCGGCTTGCCGGTGAACACCTCGGCCACGAGGAACGGCTGCGAGAGGAACCGCTCCATGCGGCGGGCCCGGTGCACGACGAGCTTGTCCTCCTCGGAGAGCTCGTCGACGCCGAGGATCGCGATGATGTCCTGCAACTCGCGGTACCGCTGGAGCGTCCGCTGCACGCGGCGAGCGACGCGGTAGTGCCGCTCGCCCACGTACTGCGGGTCGAGGATGCGGCTCGACGACGCCAGCGGATCGACGGCGGGATAGATGCCCTTCTCCGAGATCGAACGCTCCAGGTAGAGAAACGCGTCGAGGTTGCCGAACGCCGTGGCCGGCGCGGGGTCGGTCGGGTCGTCGGCCGGCACGTACACGGCCTGCACGCTCGTGATGGCGCCCTTCGAGGTCGAGGTGATCCGCTCCTGAAGCGCGCCCATCTCCGTGGCCAGCGTCGGCTGGTAGCCCACGGCGCTCGGCATGCGGCCGAGGAGGGCGCTCACCTCGCTGCCCGCCTGCGAGAAGCGGAAGATGTTGTCCACGAAGAGCAGCGTGTCGGCGCCGGTCGTGTCGCGGAAATACTCGGCCATGGTGAGGGCCGAGAGCGCCACGCGAAGGCGGGCTCCCGGCGGCTCGTTCATCTGGCCGAACACCATGCAGGTCTGCTCGATGACGCTGCGGCCCGTGTCGCCGATCTTGGCCTCCTGCATCTCGAGCCAGAGGTCGGTCCCCTCGCGGGTCCGCTCACCGACGCCGGCGAACACCGAGTAGCCGCCGTGGGCACTCGCGATGCGGGCGATGAGTTCGGTGAGGATCACCGTCTTGCCCAGGCCGGCACCGCCGAACAGGCCGGCCTTGCCGCCGCGGACGAACGGCGTGAGGAGATCGATCACCTTGATGCCCGTCTCGAAGAGCTCCGTCTTCGTGGTGAGTTCCTTGACCGGCGGCGGGTCGCGGTGGATCGGCCACCGCTCCTTGGTCTCGACCGGCCCGCGGCTGTCGATCGGCTCGCCGAGCAGGTTGAACACGCGGCCGAGCGTCGCCTTCCCCACCGGCACCGAGAGCGGGGCGCCGGTGTCGGCGACGCTCGCGCCCCGGGTCAGGCCGTCCGTCGAGCCGAGGGCCACGCAGCGAACCTTGCCCCCGCCCAAGTGCTGCTGCACCTCGCCCACGAGATGCAGGTCCACGCCCTTGTTGGCGGTGTCGATCCGCACGGCGTTATAGATCGCCGGGATCGAGTTCTCGGGGAACTCGACGTCGAACGTGGAGCCGATGACCTGGGTGACGCTGCCGTTTGCCATTGTCGTCTTTGCCTCTGCGGGATGGTGTGTGTCAGGAAAAAGGTGTCAGGACTCTTTTCCGAAGAACCGTCGCCGATGCGACGCACGAAGGTACCTGGAAAAGAGTCCTGACACCTTTTTCATTCCCTGGAAAAGAGTCCTGACACCTTTTTCATTCCTGACACCTTTTTCATTCAACCTTTCCTCGGAAACACGTTTATTTTTTCAGGGCCTCGACGCCGCCGAGGATCTCCATGATCTCACCGGTAATCTGGCTTTGCCTGGCTCGGTTGTACTGCCGCGACAGGCTCTTGATCAGCCCGCCGGCGTTCTCGGTGGCCGCCTTCATCGCCACCATCCGCGCCACCTGCTCGCTCACCGCCGCGTCGAGGAAGCACTTGAAGAGCCGCGAGAGAAAGCTCGCCGGCAGGATCTCCTCGAGGATGCTGGCCGCGGAGGGATAGAAGTCGTAGTCGTCGGAGGCGAGTTTTGCCTTTTCGGCCGCACTGCCGGCCTGCGGCGGGGCAAGCGGCAGCAGCGTCTCGGTCACGGCCTCCTGCCGCGCGATCGAGTGGAACTTCGTGTACACGACGTCGAGACGGTCGATCTGCCCCGTGGAGTAGGCCTCGAGGTAGGCCCTGCCGATCGGCGCCACGGCGGCGAATTCCGGCTTGTCCTCGAACTGCGTGTATTTCTCGGCGATGTCGGCGCCGCGGAATCGCAGGGCCGAAATGCCGCGCTTCCCCGACACGCTCACCTCGGTCGGCACCTGCTCGCTCTTCCACTGGCCGAGGAGCGCCACCGACTGCCGCACGATGTTGGAGTTGTAGCCGCCGCAGAGGCCGCGGTTGCCGGTCAGCACGAGCACCGCGGCCCGCTTCGTGGGCCGGCTCTCGAGGAGCGGGTGGGCCACGTCGGCGCCCACGCTCGCGATGTTCTCGAGGATCTTCGCCAGGTGCTTGGTGTAATCCCGCGCGGCGACGGAGCGATCCATCGCCTTCTTGAACCGCGCGGTGGCGATGAGTTCCATCGTCCGCGTGATCTTGCGGATGTTCTTCACCGACTTGCGGCGACGATCGAGTGCCCGGGCTTTTGCCATGGTGAATTGACCTCAGCGTGCCCCGGCGAGTTGCTTCGCGCCACCGGCCTTCGCGGCCCGCTGCCGCTTGAATTCGGCGATCGCCGCCTCGAGTTGCCGCTCGCTCTCGCCGTCGAGTTCCTTCGATTCGTCGATCCGCTTCCGGAGCTCCGGCACCTGGTCGCGGACGAACGTGAGGAACCCCTGCTCCCAGTCGGCGACCTCGTCCCGCTTCACCTCGTCAAGGTGGCCGCGGGTGCCGGCGTAGATGCTCAGCACCTGGTCCACGACGTCCATCGGCGCGAACTGCCCCTGCTTGAGCAGTTCAACCATCCGGTAGCCGCGGTCGAGCCGCTGCTGCGTCGCGGCGTCGAGGTCGGTGCCGAGCTGCGCGAAGGCCTCGAGCTCGCGGAAGCTCGCGAGGTCGAGACGCAGGCCGCCGGCCACCTTCTTCATCGCCTTCGTCTGGGCGGCACCGCCCACGCGCGACACCGAGATGCCGGCGTTCATGGCGGGCCGCTGGCCCGCGAAGAAGAGATCGGGCTGGAGGTAGATCTGCCCGTCGGTGATCGAGATCACGTTCGTGGGGATGTAGGCCGACACCTCGCCTTCGAGCGTCTCGATGATCGGCAGGCTCGTGAGCGACCCGCCGCCGAGTTCCTTCGAGAGCTTGGCCGACCGCTCGAGCAGGCGGCTGTGGGCGTAGAACACGTCGCCGGGGTAGGCCTCGCGCCCCGGCGGCCGCCGCATGAGCAGCGAGAGCTGGCGGTAGGCGGTCGCCTGCTTCGAGAGATCGTCGTACACGATCAGGGCGTGCTGGCCGTTGTACATGAAGTGCTCGGCCATCGCGGTGCCCGAGTAGGGGGCGATGTACTGGAGCGGCGCGGCGGTGCTCGCCCCGGCGACGATGACGGTCGTGTAGTCCATCGCGCCGTACTTGCGGAGCGTGTCGATCGCCACGGCGACCGACGAGTCCTTCTGGCCGACGGCGACGTAGAAGCACTTCACGCCGCTGTTCTTCTGGTTGATGATCGCGTCGATGCCGATCGCGGTCTTGCCCGTCTTGCGATCGCCGATGATCAGTTCGCGCTGGCCACGGCCGATCGGCGTCATCGCATCGACCGCCTTGATGCCCGTCTGGAGCGGCTCGCGCACCGGCGACCGCTCGGCCACGCCCGGGGCGAGCGTCTCGACCGGGCGCCGCAGGTCGCTCACCACCGGCCCCTTGCCATCGAGCGGGTTGCCGAGCGGGTCGAGCACGCGGCCGACCACCGCGTCGCCCACCGGCACCGAGAGCAGCCGGCCGGTGCTCTTCACCTCGTCGCCCTCGGTGACCTTGAGGTAGTCGCCGAGGATGATCACGCCGACGGAGTTTTCCTCGAGGTTGAAGGCGAGGCCGGTGATGCCGCCGGGAAACTCGACCATTTCGCCCGACATCACGCCGGACAGGCCCCACACGCGGGCGATGCCGTCGCCCACCTCGAGCACGCGGCCCACCTCGCGGACGTCGATGCCCGACTGGTAGCGCGAGATCTCCTCGCGGAGGACGGATGCGATTTCGTCGGTCAGCTGTGCCATGAGTACTCCCGGTTCTGGATGGCGTGGATGTTGCGTTCGTGGAGACGGCCGCCGAGCCGGGCGAGGCCCGTGGCGACCGACTGGTCGTAGATGGTGTCGCCGACGCGGACGACGAGGCCGCCGATGATCGCCGGATCGACGACAAACTTTGGCGTGAGCGTGGCGGCGAGCGCCTTCTCCGTCTCGGCGACGACCTGCTTCTGCTCGGCGGCATCGAGCGGCACGGCCGTGGTGAACGTGGCCTGCCGGCGGCCGTCGCGCTCGTCGGCGAGCCGCTCGGCGGCGGCCACGACCTGGGCAAGGATGCCCAGCCGGCCGTGGCGGGCCAGCACGTGGAGCGCGTTCGTCGTCGTGGGCTTCATGCGGCCCTGGGCGAGGCGATCGATGATCCGGTCCTTCTCCTCGGCAGGCACCTTCGGCGACGAAAAGACCTCCGCCGCATGCGGCACCTTCGGCAGCACCTCGCGGGCCAGCGTGCCGAGTTCGGCGAGCACGTCCTTCCGGCAGCCGGCGGCATCGGCGGCATCGACGATCGCCTGCGCGTAGATCTTCGCCACCCGGTCGGCGGCGATATCGACCTGCTGTGGATCGGCGTGCGTGGCGGAGGCGGTGCTCATCGTGTCAACAACCGGGATTCAGGTTTGCGGAGGTGGTGGGGCGGATCAGTTGACGCTCGGCCGGCTCGACAGCCCGGCGACCGACTCGCGCACGAGCCGCGCCTGGTCGTCCTTCCCCAGTTTTTCGCGGAGAAACTTGCCGGCAACCTCGACGGCCAGGTGACCGGCCTTCTCGGCGATCTGCGACAGGGCGTCGTCTTTCGCCAGTTGGATCTCGTGCTTGGCGCGGGCCTTCTCCTCGTCGGCGGCCTTGCGGGCCTCGGCTACGATCGTCTGGCGGGTGTTGTCGGCGTCGCGGCGGGCCTCCTCGAGCATGCCTCGCACCTCGTCGGACGCCTCGGCCAGCCGTCGCTCATACGACGCGAGCATCCGCCGGGCCTCCTCGTTCGCCGCCTTCGTCTCGGCGATCTGACGGGCGATCCCCTCCTCACGCTTCTCCAGGCCCTGCATGATCGGCTTCCAGGCGAACTTCGTGAGCAGGGCCAGGAGGGCCAGGAACACGGCGAAGGACCAGACCGCGAGATCGGTCTGAAACCAGGCCGGGCTCTCGAAATCCTTCTGCGCGACGCCGGCGGGAAGATTGTGGCCGATTTCAGGACCGTGGCCGTGGCCGCCATGCGGGTCGCTGGCGAAGCCCGTCGCCCCGGCGATCATCGCGGCCGCGAGGGCGAGCGATGCGAGGCGGGCGGGCCAAGTCGCGCGAACGGGAAGCCGGCTCATCGTCACGGTCGGGGCGGGCACGGGGAGCCTCCGGAAAGCGGGCGTGGTGAATCGAACCATGGAACGACGGAAATTTCGCCGGCTTGTCCCGGCGGAGCCGCGGGAGACGGGGCGCGGGTGACGCGCCCCGTCTCCACGGCGGAGGGAACGCGGGCTCAGGCCTTCTGCGAGCAGATGAACAGCGCGTAGAAGGTGAAGCCTTCGATGAGGGCCGCCGCGATGATCATCGCGGTCTGGATGCTGCCGGCCACTTCGGGCTGCCGCGACATGCCCTCGTAGGCGGCCGACGCGAGCTTGCTGATGCCGTAGGCCGCCCCGATGACCACGAGGCCGACGCTGAAAGCCGACGTGAGGTCGATGAGCGAACGGCCGGCGGCCTCCGCGGTCTGGGCGCTGGCCACATCGGCGGCGAGGAAGGCCACGGCCACGGTGGCCAGGGTGACGAGCGTACGGGTCGAGAACAGCGAACGGATCATCAATCAAACTCCTTGGAGAGAGGGACCGGACGGGTGCCCGGATACGGTTGAAAAAGGGAAAACGGTCAGGTTCGCGCGGCGGATCGGGGTGATCAGTGTTGGTGGACGGCGGCGCCGATAAAGAGCGCCGAGAGGAACGTGAAAATATAGGCCTGGAGGAACGCAACGAAGAGTTCCAGGATGCTGAACAGCGTGCAGCTCACGACGCTGATGCCGGTGACGGTCGCCCACAAGCCCATCGAGTACGACGCCGCCGCCGAAATCAGCCCCATGATCCCGAGGAGCACGAGGTGCCCGGCCACCATGTTGGCCAGCAACCGCACCGCCAGGATCAGATGCTTGATGCACAACCCGAGCATCTCGATGGCAAAGATCATCGGCTTGAGCAGGATCGCGAGCGGCAGCGGCAGGTCCATCGAGGGCACCTGGTTCGTGAAAAACCCGATGAATCCGAACTTCAGCATCCCCGCCACGACCACGGTGAGGAGCGTGACGCCGGCGAGGGCGAGCGTGACGGAGAACGACGCCGTCGGTGAGCCGGCCCAGGGCACCATGCCCAGCAGGTTGCAGCCGAGCACGAAGAAAAAGAGCGTCAGCAGGAGCGGCACGAACCGGTCGCCGTCGTGCACCTCGCGATGCACCTCAACGGCCGGACCGCCGGCGCCGGCGAGCATCGGGCCCCCGTGCTCGTGATCGCCCCCGTGGGCACGATCGTCGTGGCCGTGATGGTCATGGTGATCATGATGGTCATGGCTGTCGATCGCCGGGCGGGCGATCTGGTCGCGCACGAACAGGATCATCGCCTCGAAGAGGTTGGCAAACGCCCCCTTCGCCGGTTCGCCCGACTGGAGGCGTTTCGCCAGGCGGCTGAAGAGCAGCAGCAGCACGCCGGCGATCAAGAGCTCGAGGAGCATGTACTTCGAGATGCAGAAGCCCGACTTCTTCTCGTACAGACTGTCGAGCGTCCCGAACGGCTGCGGGATCAGGATCTTGCCGTCCATGGCCGCGTTGAACTGCTCGACGGTCGGCATCGATGCCGGGTCGTGCTGGAACGGCGTCTTGAGGAAGGCCGGGACGTCGTCGAGCGACTGCCAGTCGTGCCGCCAGAGCGGTTTCGGCACCTCGAAGTAGTACGCGTCCTTGAGGTGGTAGATCGGGTTGTGGTCGGACATGTCAGCCTTGAATCCCTACCCGGCGCGGCATACGGTTCCGTCAGTTCCGCGGGGCCGAGAGTGTGCGGCATCGCCCCCGCCGGCGTCAATTCGGGCCGCTGTCGCGGGGCGTGCAGCCCGAATCCCGCTCCCACATGATGATTCGAACGACGTCGGCGGCAAGGGCGGCCAGATAAAAACCGGCGAGGTACCCAGCCGCACCGACGGCTCGCAATTCGGTTCCGCCCGCCTGGAGCCACGCCAGGGCGGCGAGCGCGGGGCCGAGCCGGAACGCCAGGCCCAGGAGCGGCAGCACGGCCCGCGTGGCGGCGGTTTGAGCCGGTAAGGCCGCCACGATGGCCGCCCCCGCACTGCCGGCCAGGCAAACCGTCGCCGCGAACAGGATGGCTCGACCGCGGTCCGGATTCCGTGGTCCGACGAGCCAGGTGGCGCCAGCGGCCACGAGCAGCGTGGCTGTGGCGACGGCGAATCCCCGGACTGGCGCGACGTGTCGGTTCACCGGTTTCCTTCGCGACCGCGGCGCCCGAGTTGGAAGAGCCAGAACAGGGCCGTCCCCAAACCCAGCGCAAAGCCGGCCGGGCCGAACAGCCCGCTCCCGAGGCGGGCATCGAGCCAAACCCCGGCGACGCCCGGAAGAAACATCATGAGGCCGATCGCCATGATCCGCGACACCCAGGCCAAGGCTTCACCGATCGGGGATGGGTGTGGCGGGGTCGTCATCCCGGTACGATACCGCGGCACCGGTTCGGAGAGGAACGTGTCGAGACGCAAGCATCGCCGCCGCCGACGGCTCCACGTGGCCGGTGGGCCCCATTCCGCGGCGGCCATCGGCCGCATGGACGCTCCGCCCCAGCCCACCATCCTGCGGCTGACGGCGGCGGACGGCGACAACGTGCACGAATCGGCCGTGCTGTCGCCGGCGGAACTCACGGTTGCCCGCGAGAAATGGCCCGTCGTCTGGCTCGATGTGGACGGCTTCGAGGACCAGGCGACGATCCGTGCGGTGGGCGAGATCTTCGAGATCGGCGACCTTGCGCTCGAGGACGCGATCACCCCCGATGAACGGCCCAAAGTCGAAGTCTTCGGTCACCAGGTCCTGATCGCCGTCCGCATGGCCCGGCTCGACGGCGAATCGATCGTCACCGACCCGATGACGATCTTCCTCGGCGATCGCTACGTGATCACGTTCCACGACCGCACCGTGCCCGACGGCTTCGCCGGCGTCCGCGACCGCATCCGCCATGGCCGCACCCGGCTCGGCCATGGCCACCTCGGCGCCGACCATCTCTGCGCGCTCTTGCTCGACGCGGTCATCGACGGCTATTTCCCGGTGCTCGAGGGCTTCGGCGACCGGCTCGAGGAGATCGAGGACGCGGCGATCGCAAATCCCTCCCGCGACCTGCTGGGGCGAATCCACGACGTCCGCAACGATCTCATGACGCTCAGGCGGGCCCTCTGGCCGACCCGCGACGTGCTCCACGCCCTCGGCCGCGAGCCCACCGCCTTCGTGGGCGACCACGCCCGCCAGCATTTCCGCGACACCTACGACCACACGATGGAGCTCCTCGACATCACCGAGAGCTATCGCGAGATCGGCAGCGACCTGCGCGACATCTACCTGGCGAGCGTCAGCAACCGGATGAACGACATCATGAAGGTACTCACGGTGATCGCCACGATCTTCATGCCGCTCACGTTCATCACCGGCTGGTACGGCATGAACTTCAACACGGACTCGCCGTGGAACATGCCGCTTCTCAACTACCGCTATGGCTCGCTCGTGGCGGCAGGCATCATGCTCGCGTCGGTCGTCGGGATGGTGGTGTTCTTCTGGCGCCGGGGCTGGCTCCGCCGCTGGCACTAGGGGCACGCGAAACACGAGCATCCTGCTCGTTTTCGCTTGGCCGGCCTCCGCCGGCTCTCGAGGGCCGGGCCTCCAGCCCGGCAGTCTACGTTCACGCAACGCATCGGCATCCTGCCGATCGTTGCTTGGCGAACCTCTGGTCGCTCTCGGGGGCCGGGCCTCCAGCCCGGCAGGTTGTAGGAGCGCACGGGAGGTGAGGGGCTGCCCGTGCTCCGGGAGCCGGCGTCGCTGACCAGCGCAGCCATGGATGGCGCAGCGCAGGCATCTCCGAGTGAGCGGAGGCCACGGGCACCGATCCGCCGTAGGCGGATTGGTCGGGGCACAGTGAGCGTCCGGCTCAATGGCAGGGGCAACCCTTCGCCTGCCGTTTCTTGGGAGAACACGACGTGAGGCCGCCGACGGCGCAGCAGCGACCCTCGCGTGCCGATGAGGTAGTACCAGGCCATCTGGTGCATCGCCCGGTTCGGCTTCTCATCCGTGTAGATGCGGCACGATCGGCTTCCGTCAACTCGTTGGCCTGCGTGACCGTGGCCAGGATCCTGTCCGACGACCGGCAGACGTAACTGCTGCCGGCGGCGTTGATCGCGTTCCAAAGCCGAGAGCTGATGGAGCCGCGATCCAAGATGTAGCAGCGGTCTGCCTCGATCGTTCGTTGCAATACCGCCCGCTCGTCGGCATCACCCTTGGGGTTCGCCGATGTGGCGTCGATCCGCCACTTCAGTCCCTGGACATCCTGATCGCGAATCTCGCGCTTCGTCGGTCCGGCCATGACGGGCACGATATCGCCCTGCCGACTAGCGCGCAACTCGACTCCGACTGCGCTTCGGCATCCTGCCTGCGTTTGTCTGCATACGCCGGCTCCTGGGATACGGGGAACCCGAAGCCTCCTCAACCCAAGCAACACAGTCCCTCGCTCGCGCTTCGGGCTTCCGTTCAAGGGCGGCGAGGGGTTGCCCCTACCGTTGAGCCGGCGTATGTGACCAGCGCAGGCATGGATGCCGGAGCGCAGGCACATCCGAGTGAGTGAAGCCCAGGATGGGCGCAGCGAACGTCCGGCGAGACGGTACGGGGTAACCCCGAGCCGGGTTGGGCGAGTTCGGGCATGACAGGCTGAAGCCTGTCCTACGGCAAGCGGGATGCTTGCCCCACAAGACGCCAACCGCCGTGCCGAACAGGATTGCCGGGAGGGCCTAGGCGAACGTCCGGCGAGGGAGCATGGGCAGGCTCTCGCCGGCGCTTCGTTTGCGATCACGCGCGGCCGAGGAGGAAGAACGTCGGCATCGTGCCCTTGCCCTTCACCTTGATCTCGCCGCGGTCGGCGAAGCGGAACGTGTCGCCGAGCAGGTCGCGGGTGGCCTGCGACACGTGGATCCGCGACGGCTCGCCGTGCGACTCCATCCGGCTCGCGAGGTTCACCGTGTCGCCCCAGAGGTCGTAGCTGAACTTGTGGCGGCCGATCACGCCCGCCGCCACCGGCCCCGAGTGGATGCCGATCCGGAGTTCCATGGCGAGCCCGCGTGACCGCATGACGCCGCGAAACCCCTCCTGCATGCCGAGGGCCATCGCCGCCACCGCTTCGGCGTGGTCGTCGCGCGGGACAGGCAGCCCGGCCACCGCCATGTAGGCGTCGCCGATCGTCTTGATCTTCTCGACGCCGTGCGCGCGGGCGAGGTGGTCGAACGTGGAGAAGATCTCGTCGAGGAGCGCCACGAGGTGCCGGGCATCGACGTGCTGCGAAAACTCCGTGAAGCCGGCGAGATCGGCGAACAGCACGGTGACGCAGGCGAAACTCTCGGCGATCGACGCCTCCCCGTTCTTGAGCCTCTCCGCCACCTTCTCGGGCAGGATGTTGAGCAGCAGCCGCTCCGACTTCTCCTGCTCGCGTTTGAGATCGGCGAGCGACCGCTCGAGGGCCTCGAATGCCGCGTTGCGCTCCAGGAGCCGGCGGTAGGCGTCGGAGTGCACACGGATGCGGGCGACCAGTTCGACCTGGTCGGGGAGTTTTACGAGGTAGTCGTTGGCCCCGGCCCCGAGCAGCTGGGCCTTCACGACCGCCTCTTCCTTCGCCGACAGCACGATGACCGGCACCTGGGCCGTCGCGGTCACGGATCGGAACCGGCGCACCATGTCGAGCCCGTCGATCCCCGGCATGACGAGATCCTGGAGGATCACCGTCGGCTGAAAGGCGGTCGCGGTATCGAGGGCGGCATCGGCGTCGCGGCAGAATTCGAACGCGATGTCGGGCTGGTCGGCGAGCATGCGCCGCACCGCCTCGCCGATCATGGCCTGATCGTCGATGAGGAGGACGCGGTGGCCGCCGGGACCTGCGACGGGTTGGCTCGTGGGCTGCGGCATGGGAGGGCTGGCCGAGGCCAGCGGGAAAGGCAGGGCTTGGTGAGGGTGTCGTTCGGCCCGCGCCCCTCGGCGCGTGAGCGCGCCGGGCGGGTCGGCACCCCCGCTAGGCTCCGCATCCGCTTGCGCAAGCCCCTCGGCGCGTGAGAGAAAAAACTGGGGAACTAGGATTCGAACCTAGACTAACTGGTTCAGAGCCAGTCGTGCTACCGTTACACCATTCCCCAATCGCGATGATCGTGGGCTGGGCGATGTCGTCCGGGGCGACAACAATGCCCGAAGTTTCGGCCCGTCGTCGGCGCTGGCCCGCGACGCTCGAATCAGCAACCTGAGATTACCGCGTGGTCCTGCGAGAGGCAATCGCGGCCGCCCGCGTCGGAGGAATCGACCGCCCGTGCGCACGACCTGTGTCCTCGAAGTCGTCGCCGGCTCGCATGCCGGCAAGCGGTTCCGGCTGAACGCGGGGCGGACCGTCATCGGCCGGCACCCCTCGTGCGGCATCGTGCTCGATGCGGTGGCGGTGAGCCGCCAGCACGCGGCCGTCACCGTCGAGGGGGACGAGGCCTGGATCGAGGACCTTGGCAGCCGCAACGGCACGATCATGGACGACCGCCCGATCTCCGGGCGTCGCCCCCTCGCCGACGCCGATCTGGTCGTCGTCGGGGATCAGCGGCTGCGGTTCTCCTCCAACGCCCCGCTCACCGCCGAACGCATGTTGACGTCAGGCGACCTGAGCGACGCCGACTTCGTCGAGGACGAGGTCGGCTCCGTGATCGTTTCCGAGGTCGCCGTGCTCCGGCGACCCGAGGAGGCGGCCAGCGACCACAAGACCATGCTGCGGGCTTCTCTTGGGCTCGACCGGGCCATCGGCTCGTCCGTCGGGCTCGACGAGGTCCTGCCGCGCACCCTCGATGGCCTGTTCGAGATTTTTCCGCAGGCGGAGAGGGGATTCCTCCTGCTCGTCGATCCCGGTTCCCAGCGGCTCCTTCTCCGCGCGAGCAAGTTCGTGAACGCGGCCCGCACCGGGCCGGTGCTCTTCAGCCGCTCGCTCATGGATCGGGTCGTGCAGTCGCGGCAGGCGGTGCTGTCGGCCGACGTATCGGCCGACAGCCGATTCGACCTCAACAACAGCGTGGCCGACTGCGGCATCCGCTCGGTGATGTGCGTCCCCTTCGTCCGGGCCGACGGCGTGGTGCTGGGCGTGCTGCAGATCGACAGGAGCGACGTGCGGTCGCAGTTTCAGCGGACCGACCTCGACCTCCTCGCCAGCGTCGCGGGCACGGTCACGCGGGCGATCGAGCAGGCCCAGGCCCACGAGGAGCGGCTGTCGCAGGAACAGTTGCGCCGCGATCTGGAACTCGCCCACCGCGTGCAGCAGGGCCTCCTTCCGGCTCGGCCGCCGGAGATTCCGGGCTATGAGTCGTTCGACTACTACGAGCCGGCGCGGCAGATCAGCGGCGACTTTTTCAGTTACGTGCCCCTGGCCGACGGGCGAACGGCGGCGGTGCTGGCTGACGTTTCCGGCAAGGGGGTTTCCGCGGCCCTCGTGATGGCGGCGCTGTCCGCCGATGTGCGCTACTGCCTGGCCAGCGAGCGCGACGTGGCGGCGGCCGTGTCGAGGATCAACGAGAGCCTGTGCCGCAGCGGTTGGGAGGATCGGTTCGCCACGCTCGTCGTGGCGGTCCTCGACCCGCGGTCGCACCGGCTCACGCTCGTGAATGCGGGGCACATGCCCCCGCTTCTCCGGGCGACCGACGGCACCGTGCAGGCGGTCGGTGTCGAGGAGGCTGGATTGCCGCTCGGCATCGACAACGACCAGGCCTACAAGGCGCTCGAGGTGGCCTTTACGCCGGGCAGCGTGCTCGTGCTCTACACCGACGGCATCAGCGAGGCCATGGACCATGCCCATCGCCCCTACGGCCTGGCCCGGCTCGAACGCATCATCGCCACCGCGGCGGGAGGAGCCGCCGAGGTCGGGCACCGGATTCTCGCCGATGTCGAGCGGCACGCCGCCGGGCAGATACGCAGCGACGACATCTGCCTCGTCTGCCTCGGCCGATCCGCCGCACAGTCTCCCCAGAGTCCCGCAGCGGTCGCTTCCCCGGCGGGCATTCAATCCGCGACGTAAGCGGGCCGATACCTCCCAACGAGCAGTTTCAGGAACGGCAGGGAGGTTTCGACGATGAGCTTTTTCCAGTGGGTGCGCGAGGGGGTGCGGCAGGCCGTGGTGCTCGGCCTGGCCGACGCCGTGGAGGACGTGGGCACGCGGATGCGGGAGGAGGATCTCGGTCCGGCACTCGCCAAGACGCTGCGTGAGCGGCTCGCCGTCGCTCCGGCCGATGCCGGCGGCCAGACCGTGCTCGAGTCTGCGGCGGTTGAGCCGACGCAGCGGCGGCGGCTCGGCCGCTCGATCGACGGCCTGCGGAAGGCCGCTTAGAGGGCGGGTCGCATTCCCCGCTCGAGGGCTAGGCCGTCGGACCGAGGTCGGCGGCGGCCGGCGGCTCGCCGAACCGGATCTGCGGCAGGAGTCCGACGGCTTGGCGGAGTTCGCGCTCCCAATGGGAGCGGATCTCGAGGAGATCGGGGTCGGACGCCGTCAGGCGGCGGTAGCGACGCACGGCCAGGTCGTCGTTCGCATAGACGAGCAGGTCGATCGGCGGCCCGACGGCCACGTTCGACCGCATCGTCGAGTCGAGCGAGATGATCGCGTACTTCACGGCCTGATCGAGCGTCGTCTCGCCGAAGCGGATGCCACGGTCGAGAATCGGCCGGCCATACTTCGCCTCCCCGATCTGGAGAAACGGAGACGACCGGGTGCAGCGGAGCGGATTGCCCTGGGCGTAGATCATGTAGAGCTGGGGATCCTCGCCGCGGATCTGGCCGCCGACGAGCAGGTTGACCGCGAAGCTGATGTGGTCGCGCTCCATGTACTCGCGGTCGAGCGCCGCCACCTCGCGCACCTTCGCGCCGACACAGCGGGCCGCGTCGTAGAACGTCGCGACCTTCGCGAGCCCCTCGCCGGCGAGAAACTCCTGCTCGAGCCGGGTCATGATCGACTGCGTGAGCGACAGGCTGCCGCTGGAGAGGATCGTGAAAAACCGCTCGCCGTGCGTGCCGAACGTGTGCATCTTCCGGCACACGTCCACCTGGTCGATGCCGGAATTGGTGCGGGAATCGGAGGCCATCACCAGCCCTTCGTGGGTGCGGATTCCGACGCAGTAGGTCATGCAAGGCTCCGAAAAAACAGGTTTGGGCGCGCCACTTGCTGTATCGTGTGGTGCCGAGCCGCAGACTAGCGGTTGCGGCTTTTTCGTCAAGGAAAAGGCGGATTCAAACCCTGGCGCCCGTTCGAGATGCCGCCTGTCGCGGCATCGGTTGCCCGGTTTCCGCGCATCCTGCGGCGATTGCGGAAGCGAGGCGTCGGGGATGATCCGCCAGTCGGTGGCCGAGGCGAGCGTCGGAAGGGAGACCGGGGCGTTGCTTGGCGATTACGAACTCGGTGCGGCGTACGACGAGATGGTCGCCCGCGACGGGACGGCGCGGCCACACTATGCCCCCCTGCACCGGCGCCTCGGGCAGACGAGCGCCGACGACTTCCGGCGCCGCAAGGCGATGACCGACCTCTCGATGCGGCAGGATGGCGTCGGCTTCACGGTCTACCGGGCCGAGGAGGGCATCGAACGCGTCTGGCCGATGGATCCCGTGCCGCGGATCATCCCGGCCGCCGAATGGCACCACGTCGAGGCGGGGCTCGTCCAGCGGATCAACGCCCTCAATCTCTTTCTCTGGGACATCTACCACGAGCAGCACATCCTGCGGGACGGCGTGGTGCCGGCCCGCCTCGTGCTCCAGGGCGGCTACTTCCGCCGCGAGTTCGTGGGGGTGAACGTGCCGCGGCGGATCTACATCCACATCTGCGGGTCGGACCTCATCCGGGCCGCCGACGGCGAATACCTCGTGCTGGAGGACAACGCCCGCACGCCCTCCGGCGTGAGCTACATGCTCCAGAACCGGCAGGTCCTCAAGCGGGTCTTCCCCGCGCTCTTTAACGATTACGACGTCCTGCCGAACGACGACTACCCGGCCGCCCTGCTCGACGTGCTCCAATACATCGCGCCGGAGTCGGCCTCGCAGCCCACCGCGGTGCTCCTCAGTCCCGGCATGTACAACTCCGCCTACTTCGAGCACAGTTTCCTGGCGCAGCGGATGGGAATCGAACTCGTCGAGGGCCGCGACCTGCTCGTGGACGGCAACCGCGTCTCCATGCGGACCACCCGGGGGCGGCAGCGGGTCGATGTGATCTACCGGCGGATCGACGACGACTTCCTCGATCCGCTCACGTTCCGGCCCGACAGCGCCCTCGGGGTGCCCGGGCTCGTCAACGCGTACCGGGCCGGCACCGTCGCACTCGCCAACAGCATCGGCACGGGCATCGCCGACGACAAGGGCATCTACCCGTTCGTGCCAGACATGATCCGCTACTACCTCAAGCAGGAGCCGCTGCTCAACAACGTGGAGACGTTCCGGCCGGAGATTCCCGCCGAGCGCAGCCACGTGCTCGCCAACCTCGAAACGCTCGTCGTGAAGCGGGTGAACGAGTCGGGCGGCTACGGGATGCTCGTCGGCCCCGCCTCGACCAAGGAGCAGCGCGACGAGTTCCGCCGGGCGATCGAAGCGAATCCACGCGACTTCATCGCCCAGCCCACGATCCAGCTCTCGACACATCCGACGTTCGTGGACGGCCGGCTGGAGGGGCGGCACGTCGATCTGCGGCCATTCATCCTCTGCGGCGAGCGGGTGACGGTGACGCCCGGCGGCCTCACGCGGGTGGCGCTGCCGAAGGGAAGTCTCGTCGTGAACAGCTCGCAGGGGGGCGGCAGCAAGGACACCTGGGTGCTGGCGGAGGGGCGGGCATGACGCAGCGGGGCACGCCATGCTGAGCCGGGTCGCCGACGCGCTCTTCTGGATGAGCCGCTATCTCGAGCGGGCCGACCACCTCGCCCGCGCGGTGGACGTGACGTTCCATCTCGACCTCGATCTCCACGGCGTGCTCGCCAACCCGGTGGAGCTCGAGTGGAATGCGCTGCTGACGCTCCTGCGTCAGCCGCCGCCTCCCGCAGCCGACGGCGAGCATCCCGTGGCCGCCGTGCAGCGATGGCTTCTCCTCGACATGGCCAATTCAGGGAGCGTGATGGCGTGCGTCAACCGCTCGCGGAACAACGCCCGCAGCATCCGCGGCTCGATCAGCCCGCCGATGTGGCGCGAGCTCAACAAGCTCCACTGGCGGCTCTCCGATCCCTCGCTGCAGGGCCGCGTCGCGGAGTCGCCCCACGACTTCTGCCAGGAGGCGCAGATGGGCGTGCTCCTGTTCCACGGCGTGTGCGAGGCCACGCTCACACACGACGAGGGCTGGCATTTCATCCAACTCGGCCGCCATCTCGAGCGGGCCGACAAGATCCTGCGGATCCTCGATTCGAAGTTTTCGCTGCTCGAGCAGGGCGACGGCGTCGATCTCCCGATCCGGGCCCTCCAATGGGGCGCCGTGCTCAAGAACTGCGCGGCCTACGAGGCCTATCAGCGGCTCTACATCAGCCGCGTGGAGCCGGAGCGGGTCGTCGAGTTCCTGCTCGTGAATCCCGACTTCCCGCATTCGGTGCGGTTCTGCCTGGCGCGGATCATGGAGTCGCTCACGGCGATCAGCGGCCGCCTCCCCGACCGCTCCGACGACGAGGTGGTGCGCACGGTCGGCCGGCTGCTCAACGACCTCGTCTATCTCGATGGCCGGTCGCTCGACGGCGAGCGGCTGCACACCTTCCTCGGCGACGCCCTCACCCGCTGCGCCCGCATCGGCCACCTCCTCCACGAGCAATACGCCCTCCACTGACGAGAGACATGAGGAGACGTTCCGTGAGGTCCACCCGAAACGGGAGGCGAGGGGGTCGGCGAACGCTCGACGAGCATGTGGCCGCTGCGGCCGCCGCGAGGAGACTTTTGCCGCCCCCGAGCCGGAGCCCTGTCATTGGAGCCCAGAGATGATCCTCGAAGTCCAGCATGAAACCACGATGGGATACTCGCAGCCCGTCAGCGAGTGGATGTGCGAGCTGCGCATGGAGCCGATGAGCGACGCCGGCCAGCGGTGCCATTCGTTCCAGATCTCGCTCGGGCAGCCGGTGGCGATCGCGAAATACCTCGACGGCTTCGGCAACCGCGTGCACCACTTCAACCTCCTCAAGCCGCCCACGCGGGTGCGGATCCTGGCCGCGAGCGTCGTCGAGACGGAGAGCGCGGCCACGGGCCCGATCGCGAGCCAGGCGGAGTTTCCGGCGGGGTCGCCCGCCGAGGACTGGCAGCTGCCCCTCGAGACGCTCGACTACCTGCCGCTCCGCGGTCCCGTGCAGGCCACGCCGCTGCTCGAGCCGCACCTCGCCCAGATGCGGCCCGCGCCGCGGATGCGGATCGGCATGTGGGTGTGCCAGGTGGCGGAGCACATCCGGAGCCGGTTCGAGTATGCCCGCGACGTGACGAGCGCGACGTCTCCGATCGATCACCTGCTCGCCCGCGGCAAGGGCGTCTGCCAGGACTTCACCCACCTCATGATCGCCATCCTGCGGTCGTTCGGCGTGCCGGCCCGCTACGTGAGCGGCTACATCCACCGGCCCAACAAGGAGTCGCAGAGCCACGCCTGGTGCGAGGTCTGGCTCCCCGACATGGGCTGGGTCGGCTTCGATCCCACGAACGGTTGCCCGGTGAACCACGACTTCGTGAAGACGGCCGTGGGCCGCGACTTCTCCGACGTGCCGCCCAACAAGGGGATCTACCGCGGCGTGGGCGACGAGCGGATCGAGGTCCGCGTGGCGACCCGCACGCTCGACCGGCTCCCGTCCCTCTCCTGGCACGATCAGCTCGCCCCGCTCGACGTTCCGGTACACTCCGTCCTCCGCACCGCGCCCGTCTACGGAGACGACACCGACATCCAGCAGCAGTAGCGGCGGGAGCGGCGGAGGGAGACGCGAGGATGAGGCGGATCGATCTGTCCGGCCACGGGATCACCGTCGCCGACGCCCGGCGCAACCTGTCGCCGGCGGAACTTTACGCCGAGGCGATCCGCCTCGAGCCCGACTGCGCGATCGCCGATTCCGGCGCCCTGATCGCCTACTCGGGCGCGAAGACGGGCCGGTCGCCGAAGGACAAGCGGATCGTGCGCAACCCCGCGAGCGAGCACGACGTCTGGTGGGGGCCGGTGAATGTGCCGATCGACGACGAGACCTTCCAGATCAACCTCGAGCGGGCGAAGGACTACCTCAACACCCGCTCGATCCTCTACTGCATCGACGCCTACGCCGGCTGGGACCCGGCCCACCGCCTGAAGGTCCGCGTGATCTGCTCGCGGCCCTACCACGCCCTCTTCATGCACACGATGCTCATCCGGCCGTCCCGCGAGGAGCTGGCGTCGTACGGCGAGCCCGACGCCGTGATCTTCAACGCGGGCCGCTTCCCGGCGAACCGCCGCACGCATGGCATGACGTCGCAGACGAGCATCGACCTGTCGCTGGAGTCGAAGGAGCTCGTGATCCTCGGCACGGAGTACGCCGGGGAGATGAAGAAGGGCGTGTTCACGATGCTCAACTACTTCGCCCCGAAGCGCACCATCCTCTCGATGCACTGTTCGGCCACGGCCGACCGCGACACGGGCGCCTCGTCGCTCCTCTTCGGCCTCTCCGGCACCGGCAAGACGACGCTCTCCGCCGACCCGAAGCGGCTCCTCGTCGGCGACGACGAGCACTGCTGGAGCGACTCCGGCATCTTCAACATCGAGGGGGGCTGCTACGCGAAGGCGATCGACCTCGCCCCCGAGACCGAACCCGACATCTTCCAGGCCCTGCGATTCGGCGCGGTGCTCGAGAACGTCGTCTACGACGAGGACAGCCACCACGTCGATTTCCACGACACGAGCATCACGCAGAACACCCGCGGCGCGTATCCGATCGAGTTCATCCGCAACGCGAAGATCCCCTGCGTTGCCGGGCATCCCGCGAACGTGATCTTCCTCACATGCGACGCCTTCGGCGTCCTGCCGCCCGTGAGCCGGCTCACGCCCGCCCAGGCGATGTATCACTTCATCAGCGGCTACACCGCGAAGGTCGCGGGCACCGAAATGGGCGTGACGGAGCCGCAGGCCACCTTCTCCCCCTGTTTCGGAGGCCCGTTTCTTGTCTGGCACCCGATGAAATACGCGGGCCTGCTCGCCGAGAAGATCCGCCGCCACGAGGTCGCCGTGTGGCTCGTGAACACGGGCTGGACGGGCGGCGCCTACGGGGTCGGCACCCGCATGAAGCTCGGCCTCACCCGGGCGATCATCGACGCGATCCATGCCGGCGCCCTCCGCGACGCCCCGGTGGCGGCCGATCCGGTCTTCGGGCTCCACGCCCTCACCGCCTGCCCGAACGTGCCGCCGGAGGTGCTCGTGCCGAAGCGGGCCTGGGCCGACGCATCCGCCTACGAAGCCACGGCCCGCAAGCTCGCGGGGCTCTTCACGCGAAACTTCGCCCAGTACTCCGGCCAGGTCACCCCCGACGTCGCCGCCGCTGGCCCGTCGGCGTAGGACAGGCTTCAGCCTGTCATGCCTCAGCGTGAGCGCGCCGGCTCGGGGTTGCCCCGTACCATCTCGCCGGACGTTCACTCCGCCCTCCGGGCTGCGTTCACTCCGACCGACTGGCGCTGCGCCATCCATGGCTCCGCTGGTCGGTCAAGCCGGCTCGATGGCAGGGGCAACCCCTCGCCTCCCGATTTCCGTCTGAGGAGGCTTCAGGCTCCCCGTGTCCCGGGAGCCGGCGTGAGATGACCAGCGCAGGCAGGATGCCGAAGCGCAGGCATCTCCGAGTGAGCGAAGCCCAGGACGGGCGCAGCGAACGTCCGGGGACGGGATATGGGGAGCCTGAAGCCGGATTGGGGAAAGCGGGCATGACAGGCTGAAGCCTGTCCTACGTGCACTCAGCGCTTTGGCCGCGGGATGCGGCCGGGGCCGCGGGTGCGCGGACCTTTGCCGAGGCGGCGGCCGTCGCGGCGGGTGCCGTCGCGCAGGTCGGCGATCCGGTCGCGGAGGTGCGCGGCCCGCTCGAAGTCGAGCTCGGCGGCGGCCTGCATCATGTCGGCCTCGAGCTGCTCGACGAGTTCGGCCGTCCGCTGCTGCTCCTCCTCCCCCTGCCCCACCGCCTCGAAGGCCACGGCGCGGGCGACGGCCTCGGCCTCGATGCCCGCGCGGATCTCCTTGCGCACGGTTTCCGGCGTGATGCCGTGGGTGGCGTTGTAGGCCTCCTGGAGGGCGCGGCGGCGGCGGGTCTCGTCCACGGCGAGCCGCATCGATTCGGTCACGCTGTCGGCGTAGAGGACGACGCGGGCATCGACGTTGCGGGCCGAGCGGCCGATCGTCTGCATGAGCGAGGTCTCGCTCCGCAGGAAGCCCTCCTTGTCGGCGTCGAGGATGGCCACGAGCGCCACTTCCGGCAGGTCGAGGCCCTCGCGGAGGAGATTCACGCCGATGAGCACGTCGAACTTACCGGCGCGGAGGTTCGTGAGCAGTTCCATCCGCTCGAAGGCGTCGAGTTCGCTGTGCAGCCAGCGGCAGCGGACGTTGCGCTCCTGGAAGTAGGTGGTGAGATCCTCGGCGAGCTTCTTCGTGAGCGTGGTCACGAGCACCCGCTGGCCGGCGGCCACGGTCTTCTCGATTTCGGCCGAGAGGTGGGGCACCTGCTGTGACGCGGGGGCGATCTCGATGACGGGGTCGAGCAGGCCCGTGGGGCGGATCACCTGCTCCACGACCTCGCCGCCGGTCCGCTCGAGCTCCCACGGGCCCGGCGTGGCCGAGACATAGATCGTCTGGTGGAGCCGGCGTTCCCACTCGTCGAACATGAGCGGCCGGTTGTCGAGGGCGCTCGGGAGGCGGAAGCCGTGGTCCACGAGCGTCGTCTTGCGGGCCTTGTCGCCGGCGTACATGCCGCGGACCTGGGGCACGGTGACATGCGACTCGTCCACGAAAAACAGAAAGTCGTCGGGGAAATAGTCGAACAGCGTGGTGGGCGTGCTGCCCGGGGCGCGGCCGGAGAGCGGCCGCGAGTAGTTCTCGATGCCGGGGCAGAAGCCGGCCTCCATGAGCATCTCGATGTCGAACCGCGTGCGGGCGTTCAGCCGCTGGGCCTCGAGCAGCTTGCCCTGGCTCTTGAGTTCCTCGAGGCGGGCCTCGAGTTCCGCCTTGATCGACGACACGGCCGCCTTGATCCGGTCCTCCGGCATCACGAAGTGTCGCGCGGGATAGAAGTAGGTCTCGTCCTTCTTCGCCGCAACCTCGCCGCTGGTCGGGTGGATGACGGCGATCGATTCGATCGTGTCGCCCCAGAACTCGACGCGGGTGGCGAGTTCGTCGTAGGGGGGCCAGATGTCCACGGAGTCGCCGCGGACGCGGAATTTCCCCCGGTCGAGGGCCATGTCGGACCGCTCGTAGTGGATCGAGACGAGCTTTTCCAGCAGCCGATCGCGGCCGAGTTCCATGCCGCTGGCGAGGCGGACGACCATGGAGCGGTAATCGTCGGGCGAGCCGAGGCCGTAGATGCACGACACGCTCGCGACGACGACCACGTCGCGGCGGCTCACGAGCGCGCTCGTCGCCGCGAGCCGCAAGCGGTCGATCTCCTTGTTGATGGCGGCATCCTTCTCGATGTAGATGTCGCGCTGCGGGATGTAGGCCTCGGGCTGGT
>JBBAVM010000007.1:5899-58544 GCA_040397685.1 Pirellulales bacterium | reverse complement strand
GCGAGCAGTTGCCCGCCCGCTCGCCGATGCCGTTGATCGTGCACTCCACCTGCCCCGCGCCCGCCTCGACGGCTGCGAGGCTGTTGGCGACGGCCAGGCCGAGGTCGTCGTGGCAGTGGATGCTGATGACCGCGCGGTCGATGTTCGGAACCCGGCTCCGCAGGGCGGCGATGACCTGGTGCATCTGCGTCGGCGTGGCGTAGCCGACCGTGTCGGGGATATTGACCGTCGTCGCGCCGGCCTCGATCACGGCCTCGACGACGCGGCAGAGGAAGTCGATCTCGGTGCGGGCGGCATCCTCCGGGGAGAATTCCACGTCGCCGCAGACCGCGCGGGCCCGCTTCACGCCGGCCACCGCCCGGGCCACGATTTCGTCTTCCGTCATCCGCAGTTTGAACTCTCGGTGGATCGCGCTCGTGGCGAGGAACACATGGATGCGGGCGGCCTCCGCGTGCCGGAGCGCTTCCCACGCGCGATCGATGTCGGCATCGTTGCAGCGGGCCAGACCGCAGACGACGGCCCCGCGCACCGCCTTGGCGATCTCGCGCACGCTCTCGAAGTCGCCCGGCGAGGCGATCGGGAACCCCGCCTCGATCACGTCCACGCCGAGCTGCACGAGCGCCTGCGCCACCTCCATCTTCTCGGTGAGGTTCATGCTCGCTCCCGGCGATTGTTCGCCGTCGCGAAGCGTCGTGTCGAAAATCCGGATGGGGCGGGGGGAGGGCATGGCGGGCATCGCGCGGAGAGGGCTTCAGTCCGACGCCGGCTGTCTGGGCCGCGTCGAGGCCACCCAATGGTACAGCGTGGTTTCCCCCTACGACACCTCCGTCTCTCTCGCCGCCGGCTGACGCCGTGCGGTAGACTTGGCGTGGAAGGCTTCTGCATGGCAACCTCGACCGCTCCTATCCACGCCGCCGCACCCCACGGGCCCGTGTCGCGTGCGGCCCGCTTGCGACGCAGCTTCACCGGCGTCGCGTTCCTCGCCGCCGGCGGCCTCGCTTGGTGGTGGCTCACCACCCATCACTTCGCCGGTGTCGACGACTACGCCCGCCCACCGCAGTCCGTGGCCGACGTGGGGGCCGGCCCGGCATCCGATGCCATCGTCCGACTGCTCCCCGGCAACGCCGGCGCGGCAGAGATTACGCTCGCGCCGGTCGAAGTGCGGCAGATCCGCGAGCATCTCACGGTGCCCGGCCGGATCGACTACGACGCCCGCTATCGTCTCGACTACGCGTCGCCCGTCGACGGGATCGTCTCGCGGGTATTCGTGCAGGTGCGGCAGAAGGTCAGCAAGGGCGACTCGCTGGCCGAAGTGTCGAGTCCCGACGTGGGCATGGCCCGCGACGAGGTGCGCAAGCGTGAGGCCGACCGCGAGATCGAGAAGAAGGCGGCCGACTGGGCCACCACGATCGCCGACAACGTCGCCGCGCTTCTCGAGGTGCTCTCCACCCATCCGCCGCTCGAAACGATCGAGCAGCAGTTCAAGGGGCGCGTGCTCGGCGGCTATCGAGAGAAGATCATCGGCGCCTACTCGCGGCTCCTGTTCGTGGAGAAGGTGAACGCCAGCACGAAGCAGCTCGGCGAAGGGGGCGTGCTTTCGGGCCGGATCATCGAGGAGCGGACGAGCAATCTCGAAGTCGCGCAGGCCAGCTTCGCGGCCGCCTGCGAGGAGGCGCGGTTCCTGACACGGCAGGACCGTGATCGCGGGATCGCGGCACTCGCCCAGGCCGAACGGCTGGTGCAGATCTCGAAGGAGCACCTGCGCACGCTCGTGGGCAGCAAGCTCGATGCCGACGTCGGCGGCAAGGGAGCGGCGGAGGGTGTGGTGGATGCCGAAGGGGAGGCGAGCGAGGCCGGGGCGCTCAGTACGCTCGTGCTGCGGACGCCGTTCGACGGCCTCGTCGAGGATATTTTCGTGGCCCGCGGCGAGCGGGTGAAGGCGGGCGATCGGCTGTTCGTCGTGGCCGACACGGGCACGCTCTGGGTTCGCGCCCAGATCCACGAGCGGCAGTGGACGATGGTCGAGGTCGAGGAGGGGCAGGAGGTGAAGGTCAACGTGCCCGGCTCGGCCGAGCACAACACCACCGCCCGGATCAACCATGTCGGCGCCACGGTGGAGGCCGAGTCGCGGAGCGTGCCGCTCGTGGCCGAGCTCAAGAACGACGACGCCCACTACAAGCCCGGGATGTTCGTGTGGGTCGATCTGCCGCAGGGGCAGTCGCGCGAGGTGCCGACGATTCCGGCCGCCGCCGTGATGCGGCACGAAGGGCAGGCCTTCGTGTTCGTGCCGGAAGGCGACGGCCGTTTTCGCCGTGTCAACATCGAGGCCGGCGCCGAGAGCGGCGATCGGGTGGAGGTGAAGGCTGGGCTCTCGGCCGGCCAGCAGGTGGTGGCCCAGGGCGCGTTCATGCTCAAGAGCGAGCTGTTGCTCGAGGACGAGGGCTGATGCGGCGCCGTGCGGCCGGTCGCCCGTGGAAGGGAGCTCGTTCGTGCTGACCGGCGTCATCGAGTGGTCGCTCGCCAACCGGGCGCTCGTCATCGCGCTGTTCGTGCTCATGGCGCTCGGCGGCCTCTATGCCGCCACGCAGATTCCGGTCGACGCCGTGCCCGATCTGGTGAATATCCAGGTGCAGGTGGTGACCGAGGCAGGCACGCTGCCGCCGCTCGAGGTCGAGCGGCTGATCACGTATCCCGTCGAGCTCGCCGTCAGCGGCCTGCCCGACGTGGAGGAGATCCGCAGCATCTCGCGGCTGGGCATCTCGCTCGTCACGATCGTGTTTCGCGAGGGCACCGACATCCTCCGCGCCAGGCAGCTCGTGGCCGAGCGGCTGCCCGCCGCCAAGGCGGCGATGGCCCAGGCCGACGCCGATCCGCAGCTCGGCACACTGTCGACGGCGCTCGGCGAGATCCTCCAGTTCGAGGTCAAGGGGGCCGGCAGGAACCTCATGGACCTGCGGAGCATCCTCGAATGGGACATCGCGCCGGTGATGCGCACCGTGCCGGGCGTCACCGACATCAACTCCCATGGCGGCTTCGCCAAGAGCTACGAGGTGCAGATCGACCCCGACCGCATGTCGTCGCACGGCATCTCGCTCGACGAGGTGCTTGAGGCACTCGAACGCAACAACACCAGCACCGGCGGCGGCTACATCGTGAAGAACGGCGAGCAGCGGTTCATCCGCGGCGAGTCGCTGCTGCAGTCGATCGAGGATATCGAGAAGGTGATCGTTCGCAGCCCGGCGGGCGGCGTGCCGGTGCTCATTCGCAATATCGGCAGCGTGACGATCGCGCCGCTCGTGCGGCAGGGGGCCGCCACCCGTGCCGGTCGCGGCGAGATCGTCACCGGCATGGTGATGATGATCCGCGGCGAGAACAGCCGCCGGGTGGTGACGGCCGCCAAGGAAAAGCTCCAGGAGGTCCGCCGCACGCTCCCGCCGGGTGTGGATCTGGAGATCCTCTACGACCGTTCGGATCTGATCGCCCGCACGCTCGATACCGTGCTCCACAATCTGGCCGAGGGCGGCCTGCTCGTGATCGGCGTGCTCCTGGTGCTCCTCGGCAACATCCGCGCCGGGCTGATCGTGTCGCTGGCCATCCCACTGTCGATGCTGTTCGCCGCGAACCTGATGTGGGCCGTGGGCATCCCCGCGAGCCTGATGAGCCTGGGGGCGATCGACTTCGGCCTCGTTGTCGACAGTTCCGTGATCATGGTCGAGAACTGCGTGCGTCGGCTGGGGCTGGCCCTGCCCACGACCTCGAAGGTCAACGTGGTTCGCGATGCGGCGATCGAGGTGCGCGGGCCGACGATGTTCGGCGAGCTCATCATCGCCGTCGTCTATCTGCCGATCCTGTTTTTGGAGGGCACGGAAGGCAAGCTCTTCCGGCCGATGGCCATCACCGTGCTGTTCGCCCTGGCCGGCTCACTCGTGATCTCGCTCACGCTCATGCCCGTGCTCGCGACCCTGCTCACCCGCGAGGAGGAGCACGAGCCGCTCATCATGCGGCTCTTCCACCAGGCCTACCGGCCGCTCGCCCGGCTGGCCGTCTACCATCCCGTCGTCATCTCGCTCGTCGCGGCCGGGCTCGTGGCGGCGAGCGTGCCGGTGGCGCTGCGGCTCGGTGCCGAGTTCATGCCACGGCTCGACGAGGGCGACATCCTCATCGAGGTGGTGCGGCTGCCGAGCGCCACGCTCGAAGACTCGGTGCCCCTCACCTCGCGGATCGAGACGGTGCTCGGCGAGTTTCCCGAGGTGCGCACGGTGTTCTGCAAGACGGGCCGCCCTGAGATCGCCAACGACATCATGGGCGTGCAGCAGACCGACGTGTGGGTGATGCTCGAGCCTCGCAGCCGGTGGCCGGCCGACGTGTCGCGCGACGAGCTCGTGGAGCGGATGTCGGCGGCGCTCGGGAAGGCCGTGCCGGGGGCCAACTTCGGCTTCAGCCAGCCGATCGAGATGCGGGTCGACGAACTCGTGGCCGGCGTCAAGGCCGACGTGGCCGTGCTCATCTACGGCGATGATCTCGACACCCTCGGCGACCTCGGCAAGCAGGTCGAGGGCGTGCTCCGCGACATCCGCGGGTCTGCCGACGTCCGTGCCGACTGGCAGGCCAACGTGCCCACGCTGCGGATCAACGCGCGGCAGGACCAGCTCGCCCGCCACGGCATCGACGGCATCAACGTCATGCAGACGGTATCGGCGATGGGCGGCATCCAGGCGGGCGTGGTCTACGAGGGGCGGCCGCGGTTCCCGCTGATGGTGAAGTTTCCCAAGGCCTGGCGCGAGGACGAGGGGCTCGTGCCGCAGATCCCGGTCGAGGCGACGGGAGGTCGGCCGGTGCCGCTCGGTGAATTGGCCGACATCCGCATCGACGAGAGCCCGCCGTCGATTGAGCACGAGAATTCGCGCCGCCGCACCTTTGTGTCGGCCAATGTCCGGGGTCGCGACGTGGCGAGCTTCGTGCAGGAGGCTCAGGCACGCATCGCCGCGCATGTGAAGCTGCCCGCGGGCTATTCGATCGACTGGGGGGGCGATTTCGAGAATCTGTTGTCCGCGAGCCGGCGGCTGCTCCTGATCACGCCGGTCGTGCTCGGCCTGATCGCACTCCTGCTCTACACGAGCTTCCGGTCGTTCCGCCTGGCGGCGCTCATCTTTTGCGCGGTGCCGGTGGCGGCGTCGGGCGGGATCGCGGCGCTCGCGCTCCGAGGGATGCCCTTTTCGATCGCCGCCGGCGTGGGGTTCGTCGCGCTCTTTGGCGTGGCGGTGCTCAACGGCCTGGTGTGGGTGTCGGGCGCCGAGCACGCACGGCAGGGGGGGCTCTCGGCCCGCGAGGCGGCGGTCGCGACGGCCGATGTGCGGATCCGGCCGGTCCTGATGACGGCCCTCGTGGCGAGCCTCGGGTTCCTGCCGATGGCCTTGGCCACGAGTTCCGGGGCCGAGATCCAGCGGCCTTTGGCGACGGTCGTGATCGGCGGTATTGTCACGTCCACGCTGCTCACGGCGTTTGTCGTGCCGGCGATCTATCCGTGGTTCGCGCCCCGATCGAGGGGTGGCCATCTCCAGCCCGCCGAGTCGACAGCGTCATGACACTCCGCGAATTCCAGACGCAGATCCGCGAGATGTACCACGACAAGGACGCGGCCCGGGGCGTCGAGGGCACGTTCATGTGGCTCACGGAGGAGATCGGCGAGCTCGCCACAGCCCTGCGGACGCATGCCTCGGGGGCGGCGAGTCCTGCGACGAAGCAGGAGCTCGCGCTCGAATTCGCCGACGTGCTCGCGTGGCTGGCGACCATCGCGAACGTGGTCGACGTCGATCTCGAGGCGGCGGTGGCCGCGAAGTATGGCACCGGGTGCCCGGGCTGTGGCCAGCGGGCCTGCACGTGCCCCGACGCGGAGAAGCCCTGATGCGCGGGGCCGGCCGTGCGCTCATGAGCGGCGTGGTGCTCGTGGGGCTGACGGCCGCTCGGGGCGACGCGCTCGATATCGAGGTCGGCTTCGGGGGCGTGCATCGCACCGGCGCGTGGACGCCCATCGTCGTGACGCTGCCCGGATCGCAGGCCGCCGCCGGGCCGTGGCATGTGTGGGTGGAGGATCCGGATGGGCAATGGGTGCGCTCGCCGGCGGCCACGGCCGCGCTCGTGGATGGCGCCACGCGGGTGCGCTTCCGGGCCCGGTTTGGCCGGCCGGCCGGGGGTGTGCAGGTGGAGGGGCCCGCCGACGGCGGTGCACAGCGGACGTTCGTCGCGATCCCACCGGCACTCTCCACCGACGAGCAGGTGCTGCTCGTGATCGGCGAGCTCGAGGCTGCCGAGCGGGCGGCGCGGCTGATGGCCCGCGAAGAGGGCGCGCGGCCGCGGGTGATCCGCGTCGGCGATCCACGCGACCTCGCCGCCGGAGCCCCGGGCCTGACGGCCCGCGACCTCGACGGCATCGATCGCGTCGTGGTGTGCGGCAACGCGCTTGTCGGCGAAGGCGACGATCTCTCGCGCGGTGTGCTCGAGGCCATCGACGGCTGGGTGCGCGATGGCGGAAGCTTCGTGTTCATTGCCGGTGAGTCCGCCGCCCGTGTCGCGAATCCTGGATCGATCGCCGCCCGCTGGCTGCCCGGCCCTGTGGGCGAAGCGGGTCGTGTCGATCGGCTCGTGCCCCTGCGAAGGTCCGCGGCGCTCGAGACGTTTGGTCGCGCCGGCCGCCCGCTCGACAAGGCGGCGCTCGCGGGGCTCCAGGTGCCGCTGCTCGCCGATGCCGGCCGCCTCGACGGCACGGTGGTGGCCTTCGAGGGACGGTCGGCTGCCGATCTCCCGCTCGTCGTGCGCATGGTCCGTGGATTTGGCACAGTCACCTGGCTCGGCATCGACCTCGATCGCCCCGCGTTCCGGTCGTGGCCGGGTACGGACACGCTGCTCGTGGAGTTGCTCGAACAGCACGAACGCCCGGCTGGGGGCAGGGCAGGGGAGTCGGCCCGCGGCGCGCTCGATCTCGCCGGGCAGTTGCGTACCGCCGTCGATCGGTTTCCGGGTGTCGCGCCGGTTCCCTTCGAACTCATCGCCGGCCTTGGCCTGCTCTACGTGGCCTGCCTCTATCCGCTCGACTGGTGGCTGACGTCGCGCGGGGGGAGGCCTGCGCTCGCCTGGTTGTCGCTGCCCGTCATGGTCGCGCTGTTCAGCGGCTTGGCGTGGGGAGCCGGGCGACGGTGGAAAGAAGCCGAATGGCGGGCGTCGGCGGCGGGCATCGTGGATGTCGATTGCGTGAGCGGCTTCGTGCGCGGTCGCTCGTGGACCGGCACGTGGTCGCCGGCCAATGCATCCCTCGACGTTGCAGCGTCGCCCGCCGCTGCGGCTGCGGCCGAAAGCCCCGACGTAGCCGTGTCGTGGTATGCCGCGACGGGGCGCGGGCTCGGTGGCACCGACGCCCCCACACCGCACCCGGCCCTCGGTGCCCACGACTACTCGTATGCCGATAGCCTCGCCGGCCTCGCGGGCGTGCCCATCGCTGCAGACTCGAGCCGGCTGTTCGAGGCTGATTGGACAGCCAAATTGAATGAGGCTGGACAGGAGCGTGTGATCACATCCACGCTCGAGCGCGACGCCCAGGCGGCGCTCCGCGGTGCGATCGAGAGCCGGCTACCGTTTGCGCTTGATGGCTGCGTGCTCGCGCATGCCGGCTGGCTGTACGACGTCGGCCGGTTGGAGCCCGGCGGCCGGTTCGAGGCCAACGCGGGCCGCGGCCCCCGTTCGCTCGCCGGTGCGCTCACCCGCCGTGCGGCTGCCAAGGAACGCGACGTCGCCGAGCGGTGGGACACGGCCTCCACCGACGTCGCCCGTATTCTCGAGATCGCAGGCCTGTATCGCGCAGCAGGAGGCAGTTCCTACACGTCGCTCGAGGCGGGCCGGCTCGGCCGGCTCGATCTCTCCGCGGTCCTCGACACGGGGCGTGCCCTGCTCGTCGGCCGCGGGCCGGCCGGCACCGAGTGGCGAAGGCAGGCCGATATCGGCCAAGATTCGTCGAGCCTCGCGCCTGCCGCCGCCCAGACGGCGATCTGGCGGTTCGTCCTTCCGCTGGAGCCCCGGCAGCCATGATCGAAACGGTCGATCTCACGAAGAAATACGGCGACTTCTTCGCGCTCGAGTCGCTCGATCTCAAGCTCGAGCAGGGCGACCTGTTCGGCTTCATCGGGCCCAACGGCGCCGGCAAGACGACGACGATCCGCATCCTCTCGACGCTCCTTGCGCCGACGTGGGGCGAGGCCTACGTGTGCGGTCACTCGATCTACACGCACCCGCGCGAGATCCGCCGGGCGATCGGCTACATGCCCGACATCTTCGGTGTGTACGACGACATGCGGGTGATCGAGTACCTGGAGTTTTTCGCGGCGGCCTACCGGATCCACGGGCCGGAGCGGCGAAAAGTCGCCGAGCGGTCGCTCGAGCTCGTCGATCTCACGGTGAAGCGCGACGAACTGGTGACGAGCCTCTCCCGCGGCATGACGCAGCGGCTCGGCCTCGCCCGCGTGCTGCTTCATGATCCGCAGGTGCTCCTGCTCGACGAGCCGGCCAGCGGCCTCGACCCGCGGGCCCGGATCGAGATGCGCGGTCTTTTGAAGCGGCTGCAGGGGCTCGGCAAGACGATCCTCGTGTCGAGCCACATCCTTCCGGAGCTCGCCGACATCTGCAACCGCGTGGGCATCATCGAGTACGGTCGGCTGCTCGCCTGCGGCAACGTGCAGGATCTGCTCGCCCAGGTGCGCGGGCGGCCGGTGTTTCGGATCGCGGTGGCCGGGCCGCCGGAGGCCGCAGCGCGGCTCCTAGAGAAGGCTCCCGAGGCATCTGCCGTGGCGGTGCGGGACGGCGAGGTGCTCGTGACGCTCGCCGAGGGTGTGCCCGACGCCTCGCCACTCGCCGCGAGGCTCGTGGCCGAGGGCCACAAGCTTCTTTCGATGCGCGAGTCGGAGGTGAATCTCGAAACCGCCTTCCTCGAGCTCACGAAGGGCAAGCTCGGCAAGGAGTAGGACAGGCTTCAGCCTGTCGAGAGAAAACGTAGGACAGGGTTCAGGCTGTCACGTCCGGCAGCACGCACACAGCATAATGTTTTTATTAACGGACGAGGCTACACTATGAGGGTTCTCTGGAATTCCCGCCTCGTCTGCCGCGTGCCCTATGCCTAGCCCCGCGGAAAGCCGCTCCCGCCACCGGGCCGGCCTCAAGCAGATCGCCGAGGAACTCGGCATCTCGATGATGACCGTCTCGCGGGCGCTCAACGGCCGCGGCGATGTCGCCGAAACCACGCGGCTCCGCGTGCTCAAGGCCGCCAAGCGGCTGAAGTATCGCCCGAATCGGCTCGTGCATGCGCTCAAGAGCGGCCGCTCCCGCACTGTCGGCGTGATGGTGTCGCCGTGGCTGTCGTTCAATGCCGCGGTGATCCAAGGCATCCACGACGCACTGGCCGAGCACCACTGCCTGCCGATCCTGCATTTTCACGGGGCGGGGCCGCATGCCAATCGCGACGAAGCCGAACTCGAATACCTCCATCGCCTGCTCGATCAGCGGGTCGATGGAATCATCTTTTGGCCGTCGGATGAGACGGTGTCGCAGATGTATCTCAAGGAGGTGTGGGAACGCGGCGTGCCGCTGGTGGCCGTCGATCGCCAGCTCCCGCTGACCAAGGCCGATTTCAGCGGCACAGACGATGTGGCCGGCGGCCGGCTCGTCGCGGAACATCTCCTCGCCCTCGGTCATCGACGGCTGGGCCACATCACCGGCGAGCCGTGGGTATCGACCTACGCCGACCGCCGGCGGGGCTTCGAGCAGGCCGTGGCGCGGCTGCGGGGCGTCGATCTCTGCATCGCCGAATGCGTCGATGTGGATTCCGAAGCGGCAGCCCGCGCGATGCTCGCACGCCCCGACCGCCCCACCGCCATCTTCATTCCCAACGATCGCATGGCCGCGCCGATCTACGCCGTGGCCGAGTCGCTCGGCCTCGCCATCGGCCGCGATCTCTCGGTGATCGGCTTTGGGGCGCTCGAGGAGGCAAAGTGGCTGCGGCCGAGGCTCTCGACGGTCGATCAGCGGCCCTACGAGATCGGGCGGGCCGCCGCCAGCCTGCTCCTTGATCGGATCGAGGGCCGCGTCGCTTCGCCGAAGCCGCGGTCGGCGCGGGTGGTTCCGCAGATCGTGGATCATGAGTCGGCACGGCCGCTGCGGGCCGGCTCTGCCTGATGATCTGACGCGAGCTTGACCAACGCATGCGGATCAAACAAAAACTCCGGGGAGTCTTCAGCAGAGACCGGCTCGTCACCTTGGGCGCCGTGGCTCATGCGCAACGCGCGTCGAATCGTGGTGGTTCACGCGCGAGTGCGATCGAGAGCGGCCCGCACATCGTCAGGCAGAGTTGCTGCAAGCTCCGGCCAAGCTTCGACCAACCGGGCAATGTCACCGAGATCCTTGATCGCCTTGCTCGGCCGCCGATCGACTGTCCGCCAGGCTTTGATCTTGCCGGCGAGCGTGTCTTTGAGGGATGCGACCCTGAGCAGAATCCCGTGGACGTCGGCGGGCACTGCCCGATCCGGAAAATCCCGGTAGAAATCCTCCGTGCTCAGTTGCAGGCTCACCTGCGATCGGCCCTTGAAGTTCACCGACCATTCCTGCCGCTCGGGCACGAATCCGACGCCCTCGAGCGCGGCGATTGCACGGTTGATTTCAGGGACTGTGACGACGAAATCGACGTCGCGGGTCACCATCGGCTCTGCCGCCCAGTGATTCACTGCGATTCCGCCAATCACGCACCAGTGGAGTTCGGCCCGTTCAAGCGCATCGACCATGCGCATCACATCGTCTGCGCCGCCTGCCGTCTGCCAGTCGTAGAACTGTCGCCCTGTCATGAATGCCTTTCGGGCAGAAGGCCCACACGCACATCACTCTCCCGCGAAGTGTAGCTTCGTGAGCAGGCCGAGTGGGAACCATGATAATCAGCCGCATGGAAATGAGAGGGCTATCGTGATCCAGCTCATCATCGGGCCGCGGCAGGGCGTCAAGAGCACGGCGGCCACTGACCTCACCCGCTGGGGCTCGTTCATCCTCGCTGTCATCCTGCTCGTCGCGGCCGCGACGGTGCCCGCGGCGGAATACCACGTGGCCATCGATGGCGATGACGCCAACCCTGGCACGCAGGCGGAGCCCTTTGCCACGCTCCAGCGCGGCCACGATGCCGCCGAGCCGGGCGACACGGTCTTCGTGCATGGCGGCACCTACAGGGTGGCCGGCGAACGGGTGGCTGGCGTTGCGCTCAGCAAGAGTGGTGAGCCCGGCAACCCCATTCGGTTTTTCGCTTTCGCTGACGAACGGCCGGTCATCGACTGCTCCGGCCTCCCGAGCCCGGAGCGGCCTGTCGGCGTGAAGGTTTCGGGCAGCTGGCTGCACCTCAGGGGCCTCGAGGTCTGCCATGTGATGGCCCCGCAGGGTACGAGTTATGGCGTGTGGGTGAAGGACGCGAGCCACACGATCCTCGAGCGGCTGTCGCTGCACGACCACCAGGGCCCGGGGCTCTTCATCGACGGTAACGCTGGCGGCCACCAGGTGCTCAACTGCGATTCCTACAACAACCACGATCCACATTCGGACACCGGCCCGGGCCAGAACGCCGACGGCTTCGGCTGCCATTATCAGAAGCCTGGCCCGAGCACGGTGTTTCGCGGCTGCCGCGCTTGGTGGAACTCCGACGACGGCTACGACTGGTTTAAGCAAGAAGTGCCGGTGATCATCGAGCACTGCTGGGCGATGGGCTCGGGCTACACGCCGAACGGGGCAGGGCTCGCGGCGAGCGGCAACGGGGCGGGCTTCAAGATTCGCAACACATTCACGGGCGTCCGTCACATCGTCCGGAATTGCGTATCGATCAAGAACAAAGCCCAGGGCTTCTACGCCAACCACTCCCACGGTGGCAGCGACTGGCTCGGCAACGTCGCCCACGCCAACCGCGGGGCCGCCTTCGACATGCTCTCGGACGTCGTGCTGTCTGGCACCGGCGTCCATCGGCTGCCTGACAACATCGCCTTCCCAGCGACGATCAGAAACACCGGGGGTGCCGACATGCACCGCAACTCCTGGAACCTGGGGGTCACGTTCACTGCCGCCGACTTCGCGAGCCTCTCTGAGGAACATTTCCTGGCGCCGCGCATGCCCGATGGCGGCCTGCCCGACCTCGATCTTCCGAGAATACCCCGTGTGGGTGAGTCCCTCATCGATCGGTTTGGCGGCCTTGCGGCGACGGTCGGCTCCGCGAATCGCGACAAGGTGGAGTTGGTCTCGGGCCCCGACCGTGTCGCGATGCTCAACGACGCCTCCCCGGGGCGGCGGTGGCGTGCTCGGCTTGGAGGCGTGTCGTTCACGATCACGATCCAGGCCGACACCGGCCTCGAGGTAGAGCAGGTTTTCGACCCGATCCACCGGATGCCCCTGGCCTACCGTCCCGCGCTCGCCATCGTGTCGGAGCCAGGCAAGGCGGGGCTCGCGTGGTACAAGGATCTCGACGGCGCCGCCGCCCACGGCTCTCAGGACTACCTGAATGTGGTGCCGGGCGTGGATGCCGCCGTGCTGCTCCACGAATGTGGCCACGTGCTCGAGCAGCGCTACCGCACGGCGCATGCCCGTGTGCTCGACGACTGGGAGAGACTCATCCCGGAAGACGGGATTTCGGTGTCTGACTATGGCGACCACCTGGTCCACGAAGACCTCGCCGAATTCGCCATGGTCTATGCACTCTGCCTCGATGGAGGTGCGGCACAGATCGCCGATCTGCGCAGGTTCTCCCCCCGCAGGTTCGCGGTTTGGGAAGCCATCCTTGCCGAGGCCCCGCGGCTCGATCCGCCGAGCGAAATCTCCGCGGCCGCCGGCGAGTGAAGATTGGGCTCACCACGGCGTGTTCCGACGCCGTTAACGGTAGGGCGACTACCGGTAAGGATGCGAATCACCAGCGAAAAAAGCGGCTTGGCGCTGCCGCCCGGGACGCAGTTTTTTTCTTGACGGCGTTATTGATGGCGTTAAGTTTAACGGAGTCGTTTTTTTGGTTCGCGTGGTTCCGCGAGCGGTTCATTCGAGGGGAACACTCCAGTCAAGTGTCAACAGGAGTTGCCATGGTGGCTATCCAAGCGAGGCAGTGGCGATCGATCGCCAAGCGGCTGCGCGGCAGCCTGTTGATCGCGCTTGCTTGCACGGCTTCTTCACTGCTGGCTGCGCTGCCGGCCATCGCCGCGACTGGCACGTGGAATGGCGGCGTTGGCGCGACGTGGGACACGTCGACGACGAACTGGCTCAATCTCTCCGGCATCCCTTGGGACGTGACCAATGGCGGCACCAACACTGCCGTGTTCAATACGGCCGGTGCTTCGGCGTCGGTGAGCGGCACCGTGTTTGTGAACGGCATCACGTTCACCAACACGGGCACGATTTCCGGCGGCTCGATCAGCCTCGCCGGTACGACCCCCATCATCACCACGACGACGAACGGTTGGGTCAACTCGATCCTCACGGGGTCGATGGGCTTTCAGAAAATGGGGTCCAGGCCGCTCATCGTATCCACCTCCAACACCTATCTTGGCGTCACCCGGCTGTCGGGAGGAGCGCTCAATTCCGTCGTATTTGCCAACGGCGGCGTGGCAAGCAGCATCGGGATGTCTTCCAATGCGGCGTCGAATCTGGTCATCGAAACAGGCGCTCAGATCAATGGGTCGGGAACGACCGATCGCCTGTTCACGCTCGGCAGTTCCGGGCAGGCGTGGGTCGGCAGTGCGGGCGGTTCCCTGGTGTTCACCAACACGGGAACGATCGCTGTTTCCGGGTCCGCCACCCACGACCTGCGGTTGAACGGCGCTGTGGGCGGCAACAGTTTTGCCCCGATCGTCGTGGACTTCAACGCCTCGAACGCAACGGGCCTCGTCGTCCAAAACACGCTTTGGACGATCACGGCAACGACAAGCACCTACACGGGCAGGACCAACATCGATGCGGGCGGCACGCTTGTGGCGTCGTCCCTCGCCGATGGTGGCGTGGCCAGCAGCATCGGTGCTTCCAGCAACGCGGCATCGAACCTCGTCTTCGGTGCGGACGCGGGCGGCGGAAACACCACCCTGCGCTACGCTGGCGCAGCCGCCGCCAGCACGGATCGTCTGTTCAGGATCAACGCCGGGACACCGACCATCGACAACTCCGGTGGCGGTGCGCTGAGCTTTACGAATACCGGATCGATTAGCGTCACGAGTACCGCTTCCACGACGCTCACGTTCACAGGTTCGAACGCGATCAACTTCGCCCCCGCGATTGTGAATGGCAGCGGCACCGTCGGCCTCATCAAGAATGGGACCAGCGCCTTGGTGCTCACCGGATCCAGCACGTATACGGGAACCACCGCAATCAATCAGGGCACGCTACAGATCGGCAACGGCGGTGCGACCGGTGGTCTTTCGCCGTCGAGCGCGATCACCGGGTCCGCGGGGGCCACGCTCGCGTTCAACCGGTCGAACACCGTCACCCAGGGCATCGACTTCAACAGTGCGATCGGCGGCAGCGTCAACGTGGCTCAAAACGGCGTTGGCACGCTCGTGCTCTCAGGTTCCAACGCCTACAGCGGAGTGACGACGCTCTCGGCCGGGCGGTTGAACATCAACCATGCGAATGCCATCGGCACCGGAACGTTCACGATCAGCGGCGGTTCACTCGACAATGCCTCGGCGTCAGCGCTGAGCCTTGCCACAAACAACCCGCAAAACTGGAACGGCGACTTCACGTTCGTTGGAACCAACCCGCTGAACCTTGGCACGGGTGCCGTCACGCTCGGAACGAGTCGGCAGGTGACCGTGACATCGAGCACGCTGACGGTGGGCGGCACGATTGCCGGAAGTGGCCTCGGCCTCACGAAGACCGGCGCAGGCACGATCGTGGTGGGGGCTGCCAGCACCTACACGGGCACGACCACGATCTCACAGGGCACGCTCCAGGTTGGTAATGGCGGCCCGACCGGCGGGCTCTCCCCTTCGAGTGCAATTACTGGCTCCTCCGGCGCGACGCTCGCCTTCAACCGCACGAACACCGTCACGCAGGGCACTGACTTCACTAGCGTGATCGGCGGAGGCGTGCGCGTGGCGCAGAACGGCGCGGGCACGCTCGTCTTGAACGGCTCGAACAGCTACACGGGCGGAACCGTTATTTCGAGCGGCATCCTGACGGCGGGCACCACCACCGCGCTCGGCACGGGGACCGCGACGGTGAATGGCGGCACGCTGCAGTATGCCGCTCCGATGCCGAACGTAGCTGCCACGGTGGTGAACAACGGCGGCACGCTGGCTGTGAAAGTCGGTGGCAGCGGGTTTACGTCTGGCAATCTCGATCAGCTCTTCAGCGGCACGGGCGGCACGGTCCTCAATGCCGGCGCGATCGTGGCGTTGGACACGGCGAACGGTGCGTTCACGTATAGCAGTGTCATTGCTGGGAACACGGGCATTCAGAAGATAGGGGCCAACAGCCTCGTGCTGTCTGCGTCCAACACGTATCTGGGTGTTACCCGGCTGTCGTCATCAAGCCCGCTGAATAGCGTCGTTTTGGCCAATGGCGGGCAGCCGAGCAGCATCGGGGCCTCTTCCAATGCGGCGTCAAACCTGATCATCGAAAGTGGTGCGCAGATCAACATGTCGGGCACCACGGACCGTCTGTTCACGCTTGGCAGTGCCGGGGGGCAGGCGTGGCTGGGCGGCAGTGGCGGTTCCTTCGCGTTTACGAATTCGGGAACAATCGCCGTTTCCGGTGCCGTTGGCCACAACCTGCGGCTGGCGGGTGGCTTCAGCGGCCTTTTCGCGCCCTCCATTCGAGACTTTGATGTGTCGAACAAGACGTTTTTCACCGTCCAGAACAATGTCTTCCAGATCACCGGAACGACGAGCGATTACACAGGAGTCACCAATATCGATGCGGGCGGCACGCTCGTGGCGTCGTCGCTCGCCAACGGCGGCGTGGCCAGCAGCATCGGCGCTTCGAGCAGCGCGGCGTCGAACCTCGTGTTCGGCTACGACGCCGCCGGCTTCAACAACACCCTGCGTTATGCCGGTACCGCTGCGGCCAGCACGGACCGCCTTTTCACCCTCGGCAGCCTCCTTCAAGCTGGAGTGGTGACCACGATCGACAACTCCGGCGGCGGGTCGCTCAGCTTCACAAATACAGGACCGATTGCCGTCTCGAGCACTGCTTCCACAACGCTCGCGTTCACCGGCTCGAGTGCCATCAACTTTGCTCCCGCCATCGTGAACGGTAGTGGCACTGTCGGCCTCATGAAGGCCGGGGCAAATGTCTTGACGCTCAGCGGATCAAGCCCGTACAGCGGAGCCACGAGCGTGACGGCGGGCCAACTGCAGATCGCGCCCACCGGTTCGATCAATTCCACCTCCGGCATCACGGTCAACGGCACCGGGGCCGAGTTTAAATACAACTCTGCGACCACCCTCTCCAGGGCCCTCACCCTCGCGCAGGGCACGCTTTCTGGCACCGGCTCGATCGGCACGGCCGTGACGGTGGGCTCGAGCGCGATCCTCTCCCCGGGCAATTCCCCGGGCAGCCAGGCCTTTACGAGCGGCCTGACTTTCGCCTCCGGCGGCCAATACACCTGGGAGATCAACGATTGGACCGGGGCAGTCAGCTCGGCCTACGACCAGCTCGTCGTCTCCGGGAGCGCCCTCAACATCACGGCCACGAGCGGCAGCACGTTCAGGATCGCCGTTACTGGCCTGACGGCAGGCAACGTCTCGGGCACCGTGCCAAACTTCTCGGGCAGCGCGGGCACGTCGTTCACGATCGCCACGTCGGCAGCCGGGATCACCGGCTTCGACAAGACGAAGTTCGCGATCGACACCTCGGCGTTCACGAACAACAACACCCTGCCAACGAACGCGGGCTTCTGGGTTTCGCAGAGCGGCAACAATCTCCGCCTCAACTACGCACCCTCGGCTACATATGTCCTCTCGTCCACGGCGAGCGCGACGGCGATCCGCGTGGGCGGCACGTCCGCGATCACTGCCACGGTGACCAGCAGCACGGTGTCGCTCACGAATCCCGATCAGTTGGTCTTTGCGGGGCTCGCGGTGACGGGGGCGGGCGCGCTGTCGGCCACGACAGGCACCTTGGCTCCCGGTAGCTCGACGAGCGGGAGCGTGGCGTTCACGACTGCGTCGGCTGGCAGTTACACATTCACGCCGTCGATCACGAGCGGTTCGAACGTGAACATCGGTACGGCCGCGAATGCCGGCTCGACCTCGGCTGCCACGGTCACGGTGTGGAACCCGGCTGCCGCGAACACGCTCTCCGGCACGATCAACTTCGGCACCGTCCTCAAGGGCACGACGCTTTCGCAGACCCTCTCGATCTCGAACACCGCCCCGAATAACGGTTTCTCCGAAAAGCTCGACGCGACCTTTGGCACGCCTTTCGGCGACGCGACCACGAGCGGCGGCCCGATCAGCCTGTTGGCTGCGGGCGGCACGAGCACGGCGCTGAGCGTGGGCCTCGACAGTGCCACGGCCGGCGGCAAGTCGGGCTCGGTCCAGGTGGACTTTGCGTCGAACGGCGCCGGCACCAGCGGCCTCGGAACGCTCTCCCTGGCGCCGCAGACGGTGAACCTCGTGGGCACCGTGCTCGATCCGGCCACGGCCCTGCTCGTCGGCGGCACGGCCTCCGGCTCCGCCTGGTCGATCGATCTTGGTGAGTTCAATCAGGGCACGGGCACCAGCAGCCCGTTCTCGTTCGGCATCTCGAACCTGCTCCAGACGGTCGGCTACACCGCGGACCTCGATCTGACCAGTTTCTCGCTCGCGACGGATTCCGGAGCGATCTTCACGACACTTTCGGGCACGTCGTTCCCGACGCTCTTGGCCGGCGGCACGAACTCGTTCTCGGCCTGGATGTCGCTGGGCACGACCGGCACGTTCTCGAACATCTACAACCTCGGGTTCAACAGTTCGAAGAACGGCACGGGGCTCGGCGGCACGCCGCAAAACGTGACGCTCACCGTGACGGGCGTCATCGTCGTTCCCGAGCCCGGCGCGATCGCACTGGCCGGTATCGGCATCGCCGCCGCTGCGTGGGTGCTCAAACGCCGAAAGTAGGTGTGCAGTGGCAGTCTGCACAACTGACGAAAACGGTGCCAGGGACCAATTCCGCAGCGGAAATCGTGCCCGGCACCGTTTTCTGGGTGTCTCTCCCGTGATGAACGTCACCTCCAAGTTCCGCCGCACCGGTTTCACCTTGGTCGAGCTGCTGGTGGTGATCGCCATCATCGGCGTGCTTGTGGGGCTCCTGCTCCCTGCCGTGCAGAGCGCCCGAGAGGCATCTCGCCGCACTTCGTGCACGAACAATCTCAAGCAACTCGGCCTGGGCCTGCATTCCTATGCCTCGGCGAATGCCTCCGGCCGCGACGGCCGGTTTCCATACGTGGCCTATCACCAAGACGAATCCACTGGTGGAAATCTGACGTACTGGCCCTCGGCGCCGAACAACATTGTGAACAATATGCTTTGGCAGGATGCGGTGAGTTGGATCGTGCAGATCCTTCCGCAGATCGAGCAGTCGGCACTCTACGATCGCTGGGCCACAACCACGCGGAATTTCGTGGGGAGCGCGCCAGGCGCGAGGAACGTCACCGATATCCGGGGCCTCATGACAGCGGCCATCTCGAAAGACGTGCGGATCAACGAACTTTATTGCCCGTCGTATACGGGCTTGCTCACGGTTAACGGCGCGGCGGTCGGCGGTCCGGTGAACGAGTCGTATGCCACCAATGCCGGACCCGGGAATCGCCTCAATCAAGACTTTCACAAGACCGACCGTACCGGGCTCACGTGCTACCGGGCCAACTTCGGCGTGCATCCCCGTTCGACGCCTGGTACTGGATGGTATATGGACTTCGACACACTTGATGGAACGGGCGGACTCAACTGGAAGACGAAGAAGCCGTTTCGCGAATTCACCGACGGCCTGTCGAAGACGGCCTTGCTCGTCGAAAACTCCTGCGGGCAGACGTGGTTCGCCGGTGCCTTTGCCTCAACCATTGCAGGCAACGGTACGACGGTGTTGAACGGTGGGACGTGGACCGTCGGTGGCCCGGCCACGTGGGCGGTGCAGCAACCTGCGATCGAAATTCGCACGTATCTTGCGAACGTGGGCCTCGGCTCGGAGCATCCCGCAGGCGGCAGCGTGCTGATCGCCGACGGGTCGACGCGATTCATGGTTTTCAATGGACTCACGGCACAAACGTGGCTCAGCCTGCTGTCGGCGAGCGGAGGCGAGAGTGCGTCGGCGGAATGAAGAGGTATCGCACATCGGGTTCGTGCTGCTCGTCGCCCTGGCGGCTGCTGGGTGCGGCTCGCGGGTGACGCGGCACTCGGTGGAAGGTGTCCTCACGATCGACGGAAAGCCTGTGCCGCAGGGGCTGCAAGTGGTATTCGCCCCCGAAGGCCGTGATGCCGAACCGTCCATCGGTGTTACCAACGACAAGGGCCGGTATGTGATGTATGAGCGGCCGGGCATGAAAGGCCTGCCAGTCGGAAAATATGTCGTCTCGATCAAGTCGCCGAGCGACGGTGTTTCTGGATCAATCATGCTGCCGCCGGAACTGGCCGGCATCACGATCCCCGAGCAATACCTGCGCGGCCGCTCGACGCTCACGTGTGCCGTGCCGCGGGGTGGCACGACGTTCGACATCGTGGTGACGACGAAGTGATGAGCAGAATTGAGCCTTTGATCGTTGCTCGTATCGCGGGCGCGCTTGTCGTGGTGGTTGTGATGGCTGCCCATGCCCTTGCGGTATCGCCGCTCCTCGACGTGTTTCCGCCGTCGGTGGCGGAGGTGCCGGGCGGCGAACGCGGTGAGACGACGATCACTCGCGACTACGCGCCGAGCGGCAGCGTGTGGGCGGAAGGGCTCGACGAGCGCCAGGTTTTTCTCGCACAGCTCGCCCACTCGCAGGGCCGCGATGATTCGTTCGCCCTGCGCGTGGGGCAGGGGGGACAGATCTATTCCCTTCGCGGGGCGTTCGGCGAGAGTGTGCCGCCATCCTGGCGGGATGCCCGCGATGAGCGATCGCCCTGGAACGACGAGGTCTGGCAGTTCGTGGCCGTCTGCAGCCGCTACAACGGCATCAATCCCCTGCTCAAGGCGGGCAGGGTGCCGGACGACCTCCCTGCGCGGTGGAAAGCGCTTCCCTACAAGACCTCGCTCTTCATCCACAATTCGGGGGCCTATATTCCCGGCGAGTCGGCTGTGCAGAGCCTGTACTGCCCGCTGCTCGCCTTCGAGGCCGACGCCGAGGCTCGCACGATCCGCACGCTCAACTGGGGGCTCGTGCCGCAGGTGCGCACGATCCACAGGTCGCCGATTCTCTATTCCTGCCAAACCCGCGACGTGGGCGACGGAATCATCGAGCTCACCTGGGTGGTCCACAACTTCAGCACCCGCGACGACATCGTCTTCGACTTCCTGAACGCGCCGTGGGGCGGCACGCGCCTCACGAGCCTGCCCGTGCACGCGATCAGCGGGCCCGACGGCCAGCCTCGGCCGCGGGCGGAGATGTTTCCCGCGGACCGGCCCGATCGCGAAATCGGCATCGTCAAGACCGGCGGGTGGCGGGTGGCGAGTGCCCGCGATGCCGACGACGCCGCGAGCCTGGCCCTCGTCTTCGGCCGCGATCGCCACCTCGAGGCTGAGCGGGCGAAGGCGGCGCGGGGCGAGCCCCACTGCCAGCAGGGCCCGAGCGTGCTCCGCGATTATCTGGCCCACGCGCCGCAGCTCTACGACAAGCTCTGGCAGGACTGGCAGACGCGGCCGGAGAACTCGTTTCGCAACTACGACGTGATCGAGTTCATTCCCAAGCTCCGGCTCGCGCCGCAGACCACGATCTGGTATCGCGTGTTTCTGGTGGTGAACCGACGGGACAGGGCTATGGAATTGGCCCGGTCGCTCGTGGACAAGGTCGATTACGGGCTGCTCACGTTCGACCCGGCCACCACGCCGCTCGTGCCGTTGCACGTGCGCGACGGCCGCGTGGTCGACCCCGCCGCAGCGGAGGGGCCGGCCGCGTTCGAGGTCTATGCCAAGCCCGTGCCCGGCTCGCTGCCGCTCTTTCTGCTCGAAGACACCGCGACCAGCCGGGAGGTCATCTCCACCGATCCCTACCGCTTCGTGCCGCAGGAGCCCGTCGATCTGGGCGTGCCGGCGGATCATCCGTACCACGACTACTACGCGCACGCGAAGGGTATCGCGCTCGATCGGCACACGACGAAGTGGAAGCGGCTTTTGGGCTACGGCCTGCGAGCCAGGCCCGGCGCGGCAGGCTTTGCGCCGCTGTCGTCCGCGGCTGAGCCAGAACTGTTCCCCGCCGCCGATGCGCACCACGTGGACGTATGGGTGCGTACAGAGGCCAAGGAGGCCCATGCACCGGCGTCTGCGGCTCCCGCGGCGGGTAGTCCCGCACCTCCAGCGGCCAACGTGCCGCAGTCCGTCGAGGAACTGTGGGCCGACTTCGACCCGCGGCGCGATCCGCTCGAAACGGAGGTGATCCGCGAGTGGCGGGAAGATGGCGGTGTGTTTCGGCACGTGCGGTTTCTCGTCGGCACGTTCAAGGGCAAGCCCGCGCGCATGGCGGCGATCTACGGATTCCCGGAGAAGTCCGAAGGGAAAGTACCGGCCGTGATGCACATCCACGGCGGCGGTCAGCGGGGCTCGCTCTCGGAGGTGAAGTTTCTGGTGCAACGCGGCTACGCGGCGCTATCGGTGAACTGGGGTGGCGATGGCGACGGCAAGCCGCCGTTCAACGCCGTGGAGGGAGCGCAGCTGGACGACCCAAACACCGACTGGGGCGGCGTCGATCCCTCGCAGTGCAATGCGCAGGGGTACTCCACGGTCCTCCCAGGGCCATGGCAGTTCTTCGACAGCGATGAGCAGCCCCCGAGAAGCCATCCGAAAAACAACAACTGGTATCTGCTCACGCTCGGCTGCCGCCGCGGTCTCACGTTTCTGGAGCAACAGACCGAGGTCGATCCCGCGCGGCTCGGCGTGCACGGCTACTCGATGGGGGGCAATCTCACGATGTACGTGGCCGGCACCGACGACCGCGTGAAGGCGGCCGTGCCCGGCGTGGGCGGCCAGGGCTGGCGGTGGGAGCCGCATGTGTTTTCGAGTGGCACCGTGCCGCCGCAGGACCGTGTGAAAGGTGATGTCGATCTGTTTCGCCGCACGATGTCGTTCGAGAGCTACTCACCGCGGATCGGCTGCCCCGTGCTGCATCGCAGCGCCACGAACGACTTCCACGGCTGGATGGATGACGTCTATCGCACGAACGCGCTGATCACGGGCCAGCCGCTGCGGTATTCCTGGGCGCCGCACTTCAACCACCGTCTCACGCCCGAAGTGGCCGTCACGATGCCGCTCTGGCTCGATCACTTCCTCAAGGGCGGCCCCGCGTTACCGGAGACGCCTCGGGCAACGCTCGATCTGAAAGCCGCCGACGGCACCCCGCGGCTTGTGCTGCAGCCCGATGGCCGCTGGCCGGCGGCCCGCTACGAGATTTTTTATTCCGTCGATCCCGACCCGCGGGCCCGGTTTTGGCGCAGTGCCGACGTGGTTCGCGAGGGTGACGCATTCAAGGCATCGCTGCCGCTCGAATGCAACGATCGGCCGCTGTTTGCGTTCGCAAACGTGTATCACACGCTGCCAGAGCCCGTGTCGATGAAGGCGTTGCCCGGCAATGGCGATCTCGTGCGCGAGGTATGCCTGAGCAGCGAGATCCGCTCCGCCACGCCAGCTGAGCTGGCGGCCGCGGGAGTGCGCGAGCAGCCGGTGGCCGTGCGATCTGGGAACCGCTCCGGAAGCCTGCTGATCGACAATTTTGCGAACGGCTGGCGCGACTGGTATCAGCTGAATGCGGGCAATCCCGTGCACTGGCAGCACTGGACCCGCAAGATCACCGATCCGGCCTGGCGCGGGCCCGACGGCGCGGCGCTCGCCATCACGCTGTCGATGCCCCGCACGAACACGTTCACCGTTGTCGTTGTGGAAAACGAGTGGCGTGGCGAGCGCGGCCGCCGCCGCACGTTCACCTGCACCTGCGAAATGCCGGGCGGTAGCGAGCCGCAAACGCTCCTCCTCACCCCCGCCGACTTCGTGCCCGCCGACGAGAAGCTCGGGCCCCTCACCTCATGGGCCCAGCTCGATGTCCTCGGCCTCTGTGGCTTTCATCCCGATGAGAAGCCCGCGCGACAGCCCACCTGGGACGGCCCGCTTCCCGAGTTTCAGCGGGTCGAGTGGACCACTGCGAAGGGGCCGTGACTCACGCCCACGCCGCCCCGAGCCTCGCGGCGATCCGCCGGAGGCTCTGGTCATGGGTCCACAGCCGATGGGATCCTGTGATGGCCCCATACACCAGGTGGACGTCGATCAATCCGATGCCCTGGCCAGAGAGCCGATGAGTTTCGATAAACGACAAGATGCGGTTGTCGGCGGCGTGCTCTGCCTGCGGTAACGCCGACAGCAAGTCGAGGATGGTCTGCCGCTCGCGCAGCGATCCGCACGCCAACTCCCCGATGACCAGCGGATGGCAGACGACATGGCCCGCTTCCAGCAGGCTCGCAAGTTGGTCGTCGCCGCGCCGCAGATGCTCGATCCAAACGGACGTATCAACGAGCACCACTCAACCCGGCCTCCGCCGGGGGATTGGCCGCGCCTTCGGGTCAGAGCCACCCAGTGCCGCGAGTTTGCGAGCCGACTCGCGGGCAATCAAGGCGTCCAGTCCCATTCGGACGAGCTTCGTTTTCGTGCGCACCCCGGTCAGTCGGGCCGCCTTGGCAAGGGCATCGGCATCGATTTCGAGCGTCGTTCGCATGCATACGATTTTTGAAAAAAGTATGCATTTGTCAAGCCTGAGCCCAACCGCTGTGTGGTGCTCACGTTGCGGCCTCGAGCAAGGGCATGGCAGACTTGCCTTATCGGCCGAGGGCATTCGCCGCCCTTGGTATTCCCGCAGGGTCCGTGCGATGGCCATTCGATTCTGTGTGCTGTGCGCCGCCTGGCTGTGGGCGGCGCACGTGCTGGCCCAGCCGGCCGAGGTGATCGCGCCGCCGGCCGCGCGGGCCGATGAGACTCTGAAGCTCGACACGCCCGAGGGGCAGCTCGGCTATGCCCTTGGCCTCAGGATCGGCTCGCGAATCGCGGCCGACTTTCGGGCCCAGCAGGCGCCGCTCGATCCCGCGGCGCTCGCCCGCGGCCTGGCCGACGCGGCGATCGGCGCGAAGCCGCGGCTCGATGAGAAGACGATCGCCGCTGCGCTCGAACGGTTCGAAACGCGGATGCGCGAGCGTGAGCGGGAGTTTGCCGCCCGGATGGCCGAGGTGGCCAAGACCAACAAGGCGAAGGCCGCCGAATTCATGAAGACGAACGCCGCGAAGCAGGGGGTGAAGACATTGCCGAGCGGGCTGCAGGTTGAGGTGCTCAGGGCAGGGGAGGGGCCGCGGCCCACGATCGACGATACCGTCTCCACGCACTACCGCGGCACGCACCTCGACGGCAGCGAGTTCGACGCGACCGATCCCGCGGGCGAGCCGGCAACGTTTCCACTGCGCGGCGTCGTGCCGGGCTGGCAGGAGGCGCTGCCGCTCATGGGAGTCGGCTCGAAGTGGCGGCTGTACGTGCCCCCGGAACTCGGCTACGGCGAGGAGGGCTCGCCGCCGGTGATCGAGCCGAACGAGGTGCTCGTCTTCGAGATCGAGCTGGTGAAGATTCTGCCGGCGGGGAAGTGACCGCGATGAACCGGATGGCCGCGTGCTGGCTGTGCCTGACGGTGGGCTTCGTGGGCCCAATGGCCGTGGCGCAGCCGCTGGCCCGGCAAAAAGCCGATCCCTTCGAGGCGGCCCGCGAGCGGATGGTGCGCGACGACATCGCGGCCGGCGGCGTCACCGACCGGCGCGTGCTCGAGGCCATGCGGGCGACGCCGCGGCACGAGTTCGTGCCCGGGCCGCAGCGGAACCTCGCCTACTTCGACATGTCGTTGCCGATCGGCGAGGCCCAGACGATCTCGGGGCCGTTCGTCGTGGCGTACATGACGGAAAAGCTCGAGCCGAAGGCCACCGACAAGGTGCTGGAGATCGGCACTGGCAGCGGCTACCAGGCGGCTGTGCTCTCGCCCCTTGTACGCACCGTCTACTCGATTGAGATCAACGAGAAGCTCGGCGAGAAGGCGGCCAAGACGCTCGCCCGGCTCGGCTACAAGAATGTCGTCACGAAGATCGGCGACGGGTTTCTCGGGTGGCCCGAGCATGCGCCGTTCGACAAGATCATCGTCACCTGCTCGCCTGAGGATGTGCCGAGGCCGCTTGTGGCGCAACTCGCCGAGGGTGGGAAGATGGTGATCCCGGTGGGCGAGCGCTATGACCAGACGCTCGTCCTGCTCACGAAGCGGGATGGGCGGCTCGAGCGAGAGGCGCTCGTGCCGAGCCTGTTCGTGCCGATGACCGGCACCGCGGAGCAGGGGAGACGGGTGCAGCCCGACGCCTCGCGGCCGACGATCGACAACGGCGGCTTCGAAATGCTCCTGCCGGATTCGACCGTGCCCACGGCCTGGTATTACGGCCGGCAGATGGAACTCGTGGAGGCCGACGACGCGCCGGAGGGCCGTCGCTACCTCAGGCTCACGAACGCCGATCCGGGGCGCCCGGCGCAGGTGTTCCAGGGATTTCCCGTGGACGGTCGCGTCGTCGGACGGCTCAGCGTGACGGCGCAGGTCCGCGCCGAGGGCGTGCGGCCGGGGCTCACGGGCGAGGAGGTGCCGGCGCTCGTGGTGAAGTTTTTCGACGAGGACCGCAGCCGCTCGGCCCGGGCCGCGGTGGGGCCTTGGCAGGGGACGTTCCCGTGGAAGCCGGTGTCGGGGGCTGTTCCGGTGCCGGCCTGGGCCCGAGAGGCGATTTTGCAGGCCGGAATGCTCGGGGCGACAGGCCGGATCGAGGTCGATTCCGTGGCGATTGCCGGGATTCCCCGCTGATAATCAGGCGTGGCGGCGGATCGGCCCGCAAACTCCACGCAAGCCCCCGATTCTCCTTGATTTACCCAGTCCGCCAACTATTCTTTGGCATCGCAGGTTATGCGGTGCCACCGGAACCGGTTCGGGGCTCTCGCGCCTGACGCACGGACAATCCTTCTCTTTTTTTCGGAGTACGAGAGCAATGGTGGCGAAGCGTCGCTGGTCGGGGATCGTGGGACTTCTCACTCTGGTGGCCGTTGTGGCCGCGGCCTGCGATGCGCACGCCGGCTGGAACCATCGCAACCGTGCCGCCTACGGGTCGGCCGGTTCGTCGGGCGGCAGTTCCGGCGGCTCGTCGGGCGGCAGCTCCGGCGGGAGCTCGGGTGGTTCGTCCGGCGGTTCGTCCGGTGGCTATGCCTCGGCTGGCTCGTCGGGTGGCAGCTACGGCAGCTACGGCAGCTACGGGTCATCGGGCTCGCACGGCAGCTGGGGTTCGCACCACGCCCAGAAGCGCGCGATGCGTGCCTACCGGCATTCGAGCCATGGCTCGTCGGGTGGCAGTTCCGGCGGTTCGTCCGGCGGGTCCTCCGGCGGCTATGGGTCGGGTGGTTCGTCCGGCGGTTCGTACGGCGGTGGCTCGTCGGGCGGTGGCTCGTACGGCTCCTACGGCGGCTACTCGTCCGCCGCGTACTCGAGCGGCTATTCGTCGATCTCGGGTATGTCGAGCAGCATGCCGGTCGAGTCATACCGCGTGATCGATGCGGGCCCAAGCGCCAGCGGCGAGGCGATCTCCACGCCGCGGCCGGCGGTGCTCGATTCGACGGCGATTCCGGCCGACGGTGCGATGCTCATCGTCACCGTGCCGGCCGACGCGAAGATCTTCGTCAACGGGTCGAAGACGGCGGCCACCGGCAGCCTGCGGCGGTACGTGTCGCGGGGCCTCGAGCAGGGAAGGGGCTACGAATACTCGGTGCGGATGGTCGTTGATCGCGACGGCACGCCACACGAGGAGACGAAGGTCGTGTCGCTCGGGGCTGGTGAGCAGAAGACGGTGAGCTTCAGCGTCGCCTCGCAAGCCGCGAAGTCGGCCCCGAAGACGAGCCTCACGCTCCGCGTGCCTGCCGACGCGAAGGTGTTCCTCGCCGGCCGGGAGACGACCTCACGGGGCGAGACACGCCTGTTCGAGACCACGACCCTCCACGCGGGTCAGGCCTGGACCGACTATGAGGTGCGGGTCACGCACACCGTGGACGGTCGGGAGCACTCGATCGTGAAGACGATCGACCTCGCCGCCGGCTCGAGCCTGGAACTCTCGCTCGATCCGACCGAGAGCCGGACTGCCGCGGTCGAATCGACCGCCGCGGTCCGCTAATCACTCCGGCCACGGACGCCCAAGCCCGTAGCCCATTCGACTCCCGCGCGGCCCGCGCCGCGCGGGAGTTTTTTTGCGCGATGGTAGAGTTGGAGGTCCAACCACCATGTCCTCCGTCTCCCGCGCCGTTGTGTCGGTCCTCGTCGTCGGCTACCTCGCCGCCGTGGTCCTGCCTCCGCTGGCCGGCCCGCCGCCGGCAAGCGAACTGGCGAACCGGCTCCTCCAGCCGTTCCGCCCGCTCGTCGGCGCCCTGTGCCTCGGCCACGGCTACCGGTTTTTCGCCCCCGATCCTGGCCCCGGCCATTCGATCCGCTGGGAACTCGAGCGGGCCGACGGCTCCCGGCTCTCCGGCAGCCTGCCCGATCGCGACTCCGACCGGCCCCGGCTCCTGTATCACCGGCGGTTCATGATCGCCGAGAAGATCGCCCCGCTCGTGCCGCCCGTTGATGCGCCCGCCGATGTCCGCCGCGAAGCCCGCGTCGGGTGGCTGCCGCTGGTGAAGGGCGTGGCAGGGCAGCTTCTGGCGCGGCATGCGGGCGCGCGGGTCACGCTCGAGCTCGTCGAGCACTACCTGCCCGGGCCCGAGGAGCTCATCGCGGTGGAGGAGGGCAGGGGGGGCGGCCCCGATGCGATGGCCGACATCGTCACGCCGCTCGGCACGTTCGCGGTGGCGGGGAGCGCGCAGCCATGACCACGACGACCACGACCTCGCCCCATCTCATCGGCGGTCGCAGCCGCGGCTGGTGTGCCGAATGGCTCGCCGCCTGGGATGCCTTTTGGTTTACGCCGGCCGATCCGCTGCCGCTGGCCGTGATCCGCATCGCCACCGGCGCGCTCCTCGCATGGTCGAGCGCCGTCTGGCTCGGCGACGCGCCGGCGTTCTTCGGCAACGAGGCATGGCTCCGCCCCGAGGACGTGTGGCGGATGAACGACCAGCCCTGGCAGTGGAGCTGGTATTTCGCCGCGCCGGCGGCGGGTCGCGGCCTCACGCTCGTGATGGTCGTCGCCGCCGTCTGCCTCATGCTCGGCCTCGCGACGCCGCTGGCGGCGGTCGTGTCGCTCGCGGGGCTCGTGAGCGCGGCCAACCGGGCGCCCCTCAATGTCTTCGGTCTCGACGACACACTCGGGATGCTGCTCGTGCCGCTCGCGGTTGGTCCCTCCGGCGCGGTGCTCTCGCTCGACGCCGGGCTCGGCCGCGGCGATCCACGGCCGAGCATCCGGGCGAACCTCGCGCTGCGGCTGTTGCAGCTCCATCTGTGCGTCGTCTATTTCTTCTCCGGCAGCGGCAAACTGCTCGGGGCGAGCTGGTGGGAGGGCACGGCCTTGTGGGGGGCGATCGCCAATGGCCAGTACCGCACGCTCGACCTGACGGGCCTCGCCCGCCATCCGCTCGTCGTCAACGCCCTCACGCTCGGCACGCTGTTTTGGGAACTCGGCTACGCCGCCCTCGTCTGGCCGCGGCTGACGCGGCCCCTCGTTCTCGCGATGGCGGTGCCTGTCCACTTGGGAATCGGGCTCGCGATGGGCATGATGGAGTTCGGCCTGGCCATGCTCACCGCGAACCTCGCGTTCATCGGTGCCGACACGTTCCGGGCCCTGATCTTCCGTTCCTCCGAATCCGAAAGACTCGCATGATCGACACGCTGGCAGTCGTCGGCGCCACCGGCGCCGTGGGCCGAATCATCGTCACGATGCTCCTCGAGCGGCAGTTCCCCGCGAAGCGCATCAAGCTGCTCGCTTCGGCCCGCTCGGCCGGCAAGCCGCTGGAGGTCGCCGGCAAGTCGCTGCCCGTCGAGGAACTGAAGCCGGAGTCGTTCGCGGGCGTGGACATCGCGATCGGCAGCACGCCCGACGAGGTTGCGGCGGAGTTCGTGCCCTGGGCGGTGGAGCGGGGCTGCGTCGTGGTGGACGAGAGTGCCTACTACCGCATGAACCCCGACGTGCCGCTCGTGATCCCGGAGGTGAATCCGGGGGCCCTCGCCGCGCACAAGGGCATCATCGCCAGCCCCAACTGCTCGACCACCCAGATGGTGATGGTGATGAAGCCGCTCCACGACGCCGCCCGCGTGAAGCGGGTGATCGTGAGCACCTACCAGGCCGTGAGCGGCGCCGGTCTGCCGGCCACGAAGGAACTGGAGCAGGGCAGCGCCGCCTGGCTCGCCGGCCAGGCGCCGAAGCCGGCCATCTTCCCCCATCCGATCGCGGCCAACCTCATCCCGCAGATCGGCTCGCCGAAGCCCAACGGCTTCACGAGCGAGGAGATGAAGATGGTGCTCGAGACGCGGAAGATTCTCGGCGACGAGTCGATCGCGGTGAGCGCGACGTGCGTGCGGGTGCCGGTCGCCAACGGCCACAGCGAATCGATCCTCATCGAGACCGAGAAGAAGCTCACGGCCGACGAGGCGCGGCGGCTGCTCGTCGGCTTCCCCGGGATCGTCGTCGATGACGACCTCGGGGCGAAGCGGTATCCGATGCCGCGCGACGCCAGCGGCCGCGACGAGGTGTTCGTGGGGCGGATCCGCGAGGACATTTCCTGCCCCAACGGCATCGCGCTGTGGTGCGTGTCGGACAACCTACGGAAGGGTGCCGCGACGAACGCGGTGCAGATCGCCGAGCACCTTGCGAAGCGGTCATGACGCCATGACCCGCACGATCTGCTTGCGGCTCGCCTACGAGGGCACGCGCTACTCGGGGTGGCAGGTGCAGCCGGGGCGGGCGACGGTGCAGGGGGCGCTCGCGGCGGCGATCCGGGCGATCAGCGGCGAGGAGATCGTGCCGCGGGGGTCGAGCCGCACCGACGCCGGTGTCCATGCGCTCGACCAAGTGGTGTGCTTCGCGAGCGAGAAGGATCTCGCCGCCGACGTCTGGGTGCGGGCGCTCAACGCGAAACTGCCCCCCGACATCACGGTGCTCGATGGCCGCGAGACTCCTCTCGGCTTCGACCCCACGCGGGCGGCGGTCAAAAAGCGGTATCGCTACCGGATCCACGACGCGCCGTGGCGGCCGGTGCTCGAGCGGCACCTGGTCTGGCGCTGGAAATCCCGGCTCGACGCCGCGGCGATGCAGGCGGCCGCAGACGTGCTTGTGGGGGAGCACGACTTCACGAGTTTCGAAACGACCCCCTCCCAACGCCTCTCGAAAGTGCGCACAATCCATGCACTCGAAGTCTCGCGGCCGCTGCTCCACGACGATGCCCCTGGGGCCGAAGTCTGGATCGATGTCGAAGGAAATGGGTTCCTGTACAACATGGTGAGGATCATCGCGGGCTCGCTCGTGATGATCGGTAGCGGCCGCCGGACGAGAGGCTGGCTGGCGGGCGTGCTCGCCGCGCGAAGCCGGCCGGCGGCCGGGCCGACGGCGCCCCCCGAAGGCCTCGTGCTCCTCGAGACGACCCTGAGCCCCGACGTTTCATGGCAAAACTCCCCGACCGCCTCGGACCGCTGAAGCTCGAGACCCAGCTCGGCCTGGGCCGCCATTGCCAGATCTGGGAGGCGGTCGACACCGGCTCTCGCGCCCGCGTGGCCGTGAAGGTGATCGTACCCGAGAAGGCCCGCGACGCCGGGCAGCGGCAGCTGCTCGAACACGAGCTCAAGGTGGCCAAGTCGGTCTCGCATCCGACGATCATCCGCATTGACCGGCTCTCCGACGAAGGCGGCCTGCCGCACCTCGTGATGGAACTGTTTCCGCATCCGAATCTCAAGAAGCAGATCGCCGGCGGCGTCGACGCGCTCGGCCCACGGCTGCAGCGGATCATCACGGAGACCGCGCTCGCCCTCGATCATCTCCACGGCCAAGGCTGGGTGCATCGCGACGTGAAGCCCGACAACATCCTCGCCGCGCCCGACGGCCAGGTGAAACTCATCGATCTCGCGATCGCCAAGCGGAAGCCGGGCCTGCTCGGGCGACTGATGGGCGACAAGGGGCCGGTGCAGGGGTCGCCGAGCTACATGAGCCCCGAGCAGATCCGTGGCGAGCCGCTCGACGCCCGGGCCGACATCTACTCGCTCGGCTGCGTACTCTTCGAACTGCTCGCCGGCAAGCCACCGTTTGCGTCGCCCAATGCCAACGACCTCTTGAACAAGCACATCTCGGCCACGCCGCCGGCTGTCGAGTCGCTCAATCCCAACGCCACCACGAGCGTCTCCAAGCTGATCCGCCAGATGCTCGCCAAGAAACCCGCCGACCGTCCGGCCAGCATGCAAGACGTGCTCACGCAACTGCGCACGATTCGCTTCTTCGAACGCGCCGCTGGATGAGCGGCGAACGACAGCGGCCGCCTCTCGCGCAACGGGAGGCGAGGCGGGTCGGCGAACGCTCGAGGAGCGTGGGGCTGCCGCAGCCCCAGCGACGAGACTTTTGCCGCCCGCCGAGCCGGCGCGTTGAGGAGGATTCGAATTGACGCGTGCGTTTCCCGGTGGTGACAATCCCGGAAAAGCGACTTGCCTCCCCACCAGGTGCTCCCGATGTCTCGTGGCCTCCATCGCCTGACTCTCGAAAAACCGATCTATGAGATCGAGGACAAGATCGTCGCGCTTGAGGCGGCCCCGCTCGGAGCCCAGCAGCAGGATGAGCTCAAGCGGCTGAAGCGGGAGGTCGTCGAGGTCACGAAGCGGGTGTTCGAGAGCCTCGACCCCTGGCAGACGGTGGAGGTGGCCAGGCACCCCGACCGGCCGAAGACGAGCGACTATTTGCAGATGGTGTTCGAGGAGTTTGTGGAACTCCACGGCGACAAGGCGTATGGCGACGATCCCGCGATGCTCACGGGCTTCGCGAAGCTCGACCGCTACAAGGTGCTCGTGATCGGCCACCAAAAGGGCAAGACGCTCGCGGAGCGGCAGGCCTGCCACTTCGGCTGTGCGCACCCCGAGGGCTACCGCAAGGCGATGGGCAAGATGCGGCTGGCGGCCAAGTACGGCCTGCCGGTGATCTGCCTGATCGACACGCCGGGGGCGTATCCGGGCGTGGGGGCCGAGGAACGCGGCCAGGCACAGGTGATCGCGGAGAGCATGTTTCAGATGGCACAGCTGCCGGTGCCGGTGGTGTGCGTCGTGATCGGGGAAGGGGGCTCGGGCGGGGCGCTGGGGATCGGCGTGGGCGACCGCGTGGCGATGCTCGAGCATGCGTACTACAGCGTGATCAGCCCCGAGGGCTGCGCCGGCATCCTCTGGAAGAGCGCCGAATACAAGGCGGATGCCGCGAAAGCGCTGCGAATGCGGTCGGGCGATCTCAAGCAGTTCGGCGTCGTGGATGCCGTGATCGAGGAGCCGCCGGGAGGCGCGCATCGCGACCCGCGGCAGATGGCGACGCGGCTCAAGACGTTTCTCGTCCGCACGCTCCGCGACCTCGTCGCACAGCCGGCCGACGCGCTCGTGGCGGCCCGGTACGAGAAATTCCGCCGCATGGGCGTGTTCCTCGAGGCGGAAACGGCCTGAGCAGCCCTCACGGCAAGTGAACGACGATGCTTTCCAGTGACTATTCGATCAGGCTCATGCAGCCGGCCGACTACGGGCGGATCGGCGAGATCTGCCGTGCTGTCTATCCGCATGAGACGCCCTACACGCCTGAGGAACTGGCAGCGCACCGGGTGGTGTTTCCGCAGGGGCAGTTCGTCGCGGAGCACGTGCCGACGGGCGAAGCCGTGGGCGTGCATTTCACGCTGCGGCTGCGCATGGCCGACTACCACGTGGACGACTCGTGGAACCTGCTCACTGCAGGCGGCACATTCGCCGACCACGACCCGACCGGCCCCACGCTCTACGGCGCCGACGTGTTCGTGAGCCCCGATCACCAGCACCACGGCCTCGCCCACGCGCTCACCGACGCCACCCGCGGGCTCGTCGTGGAAGAGCGCCTCTGGCGCATGGTGGGCGCGAGCCGGCTGCCGGGCTACGGAGCCGTTGCCCACGCGATCCCGGCCACGGACTACGTGCGCGACGTGGTGACGGGCACGCGCACCGATCCAGTGCTCTCGGCCCATTTGAAAGACGGCTGGAGCGTGGTCAAGCCGATCGAGGGCTATCTGCAGCACGATCCCGAGAGCGCGAACTGGGCCGCCGTGATCCAGTGGATCAACCCCGCGTGCCCGCCGCCCCCGGAGATGGCCCTGCGCTGACCGGGCGGCTGCCGATCAGGACAGCACGCGGATGAATTCTGCCACGATGCGTAGGTCTTCGACCTGGTCGGGGTTGATCCAGATCGTCTGAAACTCTTCGTTCAACGGCACGAGTTGAATGGCGGCATGGGTCCACGATGCATCATCGGTGGATTCGGCTGCCGGCAACGTCGAATCGAAACAGGCACAGAGAACCATCGGGAATGAGCGGCTCCATCGTGAGCGACTGCAGAAGCGGCTCGGTTGCGTGATCGATGTCGTTCGGTTCGGTGGACATGCGATTTCCCGTAGCTGGCGGCTGTGCCGATGGAGGCTTGATCAGCCCTCGCGGAGTTCCGTGTACTTGCGGGCGTTGCCGCGGGCGAGGTTGACCGGGTATTTCTGTTCGTTGGCCGCGAGTTTGGAGGTGATCGCTCGGGCGAGGTCGATGCCCAGCCGGTCGGCCAGGAGCATCGCGAACATGACGACGTCGGCGATCTCGTCGGCCACAAGGGCCAGCTTGGCCGGGTCGGCCAGGTCCTGATCGACCTCGGCGTCGGTCTTCCAGAGAAACCGCTCCTGGAGTTCTGCCGCCTCGATGGCGGTCGCCGCTGCCAGGTTCTTCGGCGTGTGGAACTGGCCCCAGTCGCGGTCGTCGCGAAACCGGCGGACGGCCGCCACAAGGTCGGCGAGAGAGGCTGGAGTCGGATCGGAGCAGGAGGGTTCCATGGCGGAGAACATACCAATCAGCCCCGAAACCGCCCCTCTCCCCAACGTCCGATAATGTCTCTTATGTCCGGTTCAGGGGTCTTGTTTTCCGCGGCAAACGCGGCCCACACCTGCCCTTCTCCTCTGCATGCATGGGTTTCCGTGAGGGGCTGCCCATGCCCCGGGAGCCGGCGTAGCTGACCAGCGTAGCCATGGATGGCGGAGCGCAGGCAGGTCCGAGTGAGCGGAGGGCTGGAGGCCCGCAGCGAACGTCCGGCGATGGGGCGTGGGCAGCCCCGAACTGCGGCCAGGATAACGCTCACTCGCCGCGATCAGCGTACCGGCAGCGGCGTCTGAGCGCCGATCGGAAATGGCTGCGGTGGCGCCGAAAAGGAACTTGCTGCCGGTCGCATCGGTTGCTGCGGCGCCGGAGGCTGGCCGCCTGAGGGTACGAACCAGCTCGATCCGGCCGGCAGCGCCCCGCCGGCTTGCTGCGCGGTCGCGCCCCCCTGCTCCGTTCCGGCCCACGCCGCCGCCGACGTCACGCCTTCGAGGATCGCCTTGAAGGGCGAGACCTGGCCCGCGACGGCGCTTGCCGCCGGTGGCGGCGCCATGCCGCCAGTCGGAGCTTGGAATTGCTGCTCGAACTGCTTCACGAAGGGATCGACCGTGTCGTGGAGTTCCTTCGGCAGGTAGGTGTCGGCGCGAACGATGAGTTGGGCGACGAGCCGCCCGCTCTTGCTCGATACGATCTGGTCGCGATAGGCGGGGGCCAGCGTGACGGAAAAGAAGGTGATCACGATGCACAAGAGGCCACCCTTGGCCAGGCCGAGCAGCAGCCCGAGTTGGTGGTCGAAGGCCGAGAGGTGGATGGCGTTGATCGCCCCTGAAATCACGCGGAACACGAGCCACACCACGATCGACGTGGCCGCATAGAGCGCGAGCATCGCCGTGAACCGATTCCACGGAGCCTGCTGGCCGAAAAACGGCGCGACCTGGGCCGAAAACCGCAGGGCGACGAACGAACTGGCGAAGATGCCCGCGATCCATGCGAGCTGCCAGACCATGCCTTTGAAGTAGCCGAGCAGGGCCGCGACGGCCAGAATGCCCAGCATGACGAGGTCATACCCTTCGAGAGCCACATGTGCCTCCGCTGCGAACGGTCCCAGGGGCGGGGAGTGTAGGGCGGGGCGGTCGTTCAGGCGAAGGTCAATCCACCATCAATCCCCACCGCGGCAGCCACCGCACCATCTTCCCCAGGCATCCTGATCGCCGCATTTGTTTGTAAGTGCGCAGGCCGTCCATATTTCCCAGTCTGTCGTATCGATCCCAATCCGACGGCATCCGATGACAACGACCTTGAGGTTCCGGTGATGCGGGGCACGTGCGCCGGCGGGCCTGTCGGCCGTGGCTCCGGATGCCGAAAAGGAGAGGTACGAGCGTCTCTGCGCGGGCGGTCTGTTCAAACCGCTCGCCGCAGCGTGCGCCGGCGAATCGATGCGCCGGCGCGCGGACGACGTCGGTTCGGGGGATTGCAGAGTGCCCGGTTTCCGCGTGCATATCGCCGGTTCTACGGTCGTCGGCGCGGGCTACGCCGCCACGACGTGGGCGATCGGTGACATGCCACCGATGACCGCGGCCCTGGCCGGCAGCCTGTGTGCCGTCGCGGGCATGCTCCCGGACCTCGACAGCGGCCCGGGCATCCCGCTCAAGGAGAGCGTGGCCTTTGCCGCCGCGGTCGTCCCGATGCTCATGATCCACCGCTTCCAGCAGATGGGGCTGCCGGTCGAGGCGATGATTCTCGCCGGGGCCGGGATCTACCTGGCGATCCGGTTCGGCCTCACCTGGATCCTGCAAAACTATTCCGTCCACCGCGGCATGTTCCACAGCCTGCCGGCGGCGGTCATCGCGGGGCAGATCGCCTTCCTCGTCTTCGGTGCGGAACAGCCGCTGCGCCGCTACTGTATCGCGAGCGCCGTGGTGCTCGGGTTTCTCACCCACCTTGTGCTCGACGAGATCTGGAGCGTGAAGATGGGGTGGTTCGGCCCCAAGGTGAAGAAGTCCTTCGGCACGGCGCTCAAGTTCTACGGCCCCGAGGCCTGGTCCAACCTGCTCACCTACGTGCTCGTTGTGGTGCTCGGGGTGCTCGCCGCGGGCGACGCGTCCTGGACCGAAAAGACGCAGCTCATCCGGCAGCAGATGGAGCAGGCGACGCGCACCTACCAGAATTTCCAGGGGCCCTGGCAGTACCGGCGGTAGCCCCTCGGGCCATGGGCCTTGCCCGGCTGGAATCGCCGCCCCATCATGGGCGGTTTTCGTGCCCCGGTGCCCGTCCATGCAACTCCTCGCCGCGATCACGCTCCAGCCGGCCGCCGTCGCCAGCCTCGTGGGCTACCTCGTGCTGATTGCCGGTGCGGCCTGGGCGGGCGGCTCCTCCGTGGCGTTCCTCTCGCTCGGCCATCGCAGGATGCAGGTGCTCCTGTCGTTCACCGGCGGCGTGATGCTGGGCGTTGGGCTGCTCCACCTCCTGCCGCACGCGTGTCTCGAGTTGGGACGCCGCATCGACACCACCATGGCGTGGGTGCTCGCGGGATTCTTCCTGATGTTTCTCCTGGAGCGGGCCTTCCACGGCCACGCGCACCATTCCGCCGACGGCAGCCACGGCTGCGGTCACGACCACGCGCATGACCACGCGCATGACCACGCACATCCAGCCCCGACCACCGGCGGTCCCTGGGCCTGGTGCGGCGCCTTCGCCGGACTGGCGCTCCACAGCCTCGCCGACGGCGCCGCCCTGGCCGCCTCCGTCGGGGCCGACGGCGATCACGGAAGCGCCCTCCTCGCCGGCTTCGCCACGTTCCTGGCGGTCGTGCTGCACAAGCCGTTCGATTCGGCGATCATCGCCACCCTCATGATGAAGGCGGGCGCAAACGGCCGCACCCGCCGCCTCGTCAACGTCGCCTACGCGCTCGTGGTGCCGCTCGGCGCCATGCTGTTTCTGGCCAGCCTGCGCGTCGCCGGCGGCCAGCAGGCCGCGGTGCTGGGGATCGCCCTCGCGATGGCGGCCGGCGCGTTTCTTTGCATCGCGGCGGCCGACCTCCTGCCGGAGGTGGAGTTTCACAGCCACGATCGCGTGCTGCTCACCGCCGCCCTCGCGCTGGGCATCGCGGCAGCCTGGGGCATCGTGGTGATGGAACAGTCATCGCACGCCCACGCCGCGCACGCGGCAGCCGCCCACGGCCACGCCCACGACTGAGGCTACGCCTCGACGTCGAGGCCGCGGGCCGTGCGAATCGCGCGGACCCGGCCGAGCACTTCCTCGATCAATTCGTGCTGGCGGCGCATGTTCGGCAACTGGGCCTGAAAGAGCCCCGCGATCGCCGCCACGAGCGTCAGGGCTCCCACGAGATGCGGCGTCACCCAGGCCTGCGTGCCAGGGCGGCCCGAAGCCGGGTCGGCGGCTCCGCCGAGGGCGACGATCGCCACGACCGCCAGCATGCCGAGCAGCGCGAACGGAAACGCCCGCCGCTTGAGCCTGCGGCTGCGCTCGATGTAGCCGCCATCGAGGCCGTAGGTCTCGACCACCTCCTTGCACCAGCGCCCCGTGCCGATGAAGTAGGTCACCGCCATGCTGTTGACGAGCACCACGAGCAATGCGGCGAGCACGCCCGAGAGGCGGTGGACCGTGCCCCAGCGGAGAAGGTGCGGATCGGTTTGGCCGTGCAGGTCGCCGATCCAGAGGCCGAGACCCGCGGTGGCCACGAGCAGCGCCACGGCGAACGTGGCCACCCGGGAAAAGACGCGTTCCATGAGGTTGTCGTTGAAATCTGGGCGGGGGCGACGGAGCCGCCAGGAGATCATGAACGTGCGGTCGCCGTGCCTCCGTTATAGGCTTACAACCGCCGATGACCCACCCCTCGTCACCCAAGCTGTTGATCACGTGCGGCGATCCGGCGGGGATCGGCCCCGAGGTGGTGATCGCCTCCTGGGCTCAGGCTTCCGCGCACGGTAGTGCCCGGCTGCGGATCGTGGCGTCGGCCGAGATGCTCGCCGCGACGCTCCGCGCCACGCCCGGCCTGCCGCCGCTCGGCCTGGAGACGGTCGCGGCCGACGACGACCGCCCGTCGCGGTGCGAGACGCTGCTCGTGATCGAACCGTCGGCCCGAGGGGAGCCGGTCCCGCGCGGCCGCATCTCCGCGGCCGGGGGCGCTGCCGCGATCCGGGCGCTGGAGACGGCATTCGCCAGCGTGCGGAGCGGTCTCGCCCGCGCGATCGTCACCGGACCGCTCAACAAGGAGGCGATCCACGCCGCCGGCCACGATGTCCCCGGCCACACCGAATGGCTCGCGCGGGCCTGCGGCCTGCCCGATGCGGCGGCGTCGATGATGCTCTGGCTGCCGGCGGCTGCGGGGGCTCCGGGGGGGCTCGGCGTCGTGCATGCGACGCTCCACGAATCGCTCCGTGACGCCCTCGGCCAACTCTCGACGGAAACGATCGTCGCGGCGGGGCGACGGCTCGGCCGCGTGCTCCCCGCGCTGCTCGGCCGGCCTCCGCGGATCGCGGTCGCGGCGCTCAACCCGCATGGCGGTGAAGGCGGCCTGTTCGGCGACGAGGAATCGCGGCTCGTGGCACCGGCGGTTCGGCGGCTCGCCGCGGAAGGGCTCGATGTCACGGGGCCGCTTCCCGCTGACACGCTCTTCCTGCGCGCCAGCCAGGGGCGGTTCGACGGCGTCGTCGCCCTGTATCACGACCAGGGCCACATTCCCGTGAAGCTGCTGGGCATGCATCGCGCGGTCAACATCACGCTCGGCCTGCCGGTGGTGCGCACGAGCGTGGCCCATGGCACCGCGTTCGACATCGTCGGCTCCGGAACCGCCGACCCATCGAGCATGCTCGCCGCGATCGACGTCGCGCGGCGGCTGGTGACGGTGGGCGGTGGCCTCACGGCCGCATCGGCGCCAGGTTCCGCAGGAACTGGTCGGTGATGTCGATGAGCCCGTCGGTGGCGGGCTTGTAGACGAACGCCGTGGCATCGACCGGCTCGCCGATCCGGACGTCGTACAGTTCGAACACGGTCACCACGTCCGGCGTCGATGCCGCGACGGGCCGTGGCCCCGGAATCGCCAGCCATTCGATGCGAAACGGAAACAGGTCGCGTCGCCCCACCGAGAGCCGCACGCTCCAGGGCAGGCCCTCAGGCAGGTCGGCCGCCGCGATCCCGGCGGGGCTGCGGATCGCCTCGGCCTTGCCCGGGAGCAGCGCGGCCAGGTGCTCCCTGTTCCAGGCGCCCTCCACCTTCCACACCGGCATGCCATCGAGCTCCTCCGCGACCGGCGTCGCGAACTCGAACCGTTCGCGCACCAGCATGAGCATCCGCTGGATGCCGCCGAGGTAGGGACCGTCGGACGGCCGCTGGCCGACCTCGAGCTTCTCGAGCTGCTCGTGAACGCGTTGCACGTCGATGCGCTGGACCGTCGCCGTCTGCATGCCGAGCTGGCGATAGTTCCAGAGAAACAGGCCGTCGCACACCTCGAGCAGGTCGAACGTCTCGGTATCGGCGGAGAGCCGCGATTCGAGGCGAAAGCGCTGCTCGATGCCCGTGCCCGACTGCACGTAACGCCCGCCTCCCTTGAGCACGACGTCGCCCACGCGGGCGAGCTGGCGGACGCGGGCCGCGATCGAATCCGCGCGTCCGAGCCCGGCGATGACGGATGCCACGATCCGCTCCCCGCTCCCGGCGGCGTCGGTGTCGGCGCCGCGCTGGTAAACGCTGCCCGCCGGGCCGCCCTGCGCGAGGGCCACGAGGCCTCCGCCCTGCACTGCGACCAGCCAGCCGCCGAGCGCCGCCAGCCGTGGCAGCCAGCGGCGTAGTCCTGGGGTTCTGGGCAATGGGCGGTTCGTCACGATCAGAGAAACCTTGAGGATTTTGCCAAAGAAATGGGCCGCGGGGCGTCGAAACCTAGGGGGTCCGAGGATCGGTGCAGCGGCTGCCGTCCGGATTCGTGGGTCGTCCGCGAGTCTACGGCAAGCGTCGCGGCCGGCCCAAGACGGGAACGACCGCGATCGCCCCGGTGATCGCCGGCTTTGGAGGTGTGATGCCATGGTGATGAAGACGCGTCTGCAGGGGTTCGTCGGGCTGTCGCTCGCAGCGTCGCTGACGGGCTGCCACATCCCCGCCAATTCCCCGCTCACCGGACTGGCCCAGATCCGTCCGGTCGCGACTCCGCATACCAACGTGCTGCCCCCGGCGGCGATGCTCCAGCACCCCGGCCCCGGCGTCGAAGGTCCCGGCCCGGGCGTGATCGTGCCCGCTTCCTACGAAGCCGCGCTCGCGGATGCGGCGGCCGCCGGTGGCGACGGCGGTGCCGGCATGGGCGGCGGCGTCATGGGCCCGACCTCGCAGATCGGCTTCATCGGTCCCGACGGCATGCAGGTCCGCTGGGACGTGAGCGGCTCCGGCGGCTTCGACTCCGAGCCGCTCGTGACCCCCGGACGCTACGACTTCCCCCAGGGCGCGATCTACCGGCTCAAGATCACCGACATCCCGGGGCACGAGGGCCTCGAGCTCTACCCGACGATCGAGGTCGCTCCCGTCGCTCCACGCACCGCGGCGTTCCTCGACCACAACGCTGTGCCCTTCCAGCTCACCGAGGAGGATCTCGACCAGGTCACGGCCGGCAACTTCGTGACGAAGGTGGTCTACCTCCCCGACCCCGACTTCCAGGAGCTCGCGGTCGCCGGTGTCGAGACGCTCGTGAGCACGCGGCTCGACCCGGGCGTCGATCCGGTGTGCGAGGCTGATCGCCGCGGCTCGATCCTCGCGATCATCCGCATCGGCAACAAGGATCTCCAGTCGCCGGGAAGCGGCGGCTATGCGGCCGGAGCCGGCGGCATGGGCGGTGGTTCCGGGGATGGCGGCGCCGGTGGCGGCAACTGCCCCGTCGGCATCGCGGCGCCGCTCGGCATGCCTGCGGGCGGCAATCCCGCCCAATTGCCCCCGGCCTTCCTCGCCGGCGCGACGGCGCCGGAGTACGGGATGCCGATCACGGGCACGCCGATCGGCCTGCCCGGCCCCGCGCACATCCCGCTCGGCATCCCCGCGGGGCTGCAGAAGCACACGATCACCAACCATACGAAGACGCACATCCCGCCGCCGACCCGCGAACTCAAGCTGCACGTGCAGCAGTACCCGGGCCTGAGCTATCCGAAGCCGGCCCACCGGGCCTACATCGCCGAGCGGTCGGACGTGCCGCACGTCAAACTCCGGCAGCCGCCGGAGGATCGCAAGCGGCTCGTGGACAACGGCGGTCCCGATCCCGACGCAGCCGCGGCCGCCGCCGGCCTCTGCCCGCCGGAGCCGGGTGACTACCTGGAGCAATGAACACCTCGACCACCACCATCCGGACCGGGTCCGTGCTGCGGGTTGCCCGCGGACTGCTGGCGACCGTCGTCCTCGCCTCGTCCTCCCCTGTGGGCCTTGCCCACGAGGATGCCGAGCCGATCACGACGGGAACACTCGCCAGGGATCTTCCACCGGGAGCGATTGGCGCTCGCGGGCGCCTGCAGCCCGGTCCCTGTCCGGATGGTGTGCTGCCCGATGCGGTGCAGCCGGTCGAGATCCGTGGCCCCGACGGCCTCGCGATCGCGATCGAGACGGCCGACGGCTGGTCGCCGTTGCGGCCCGCGCCGCTCCGCATGGGCATCGTCGTGGGCCAGCCGTATCGGCTGCGGCTCGCAGGCTTCGCCGCCGCCCCGGAGCGGGAACTGTTTCCGACCATTCGCGTGCTCGCCAAGCTTGCGACGCCACCGGGCCAGGCGTGGAGGTTTCCAGTGGAGATCGTGATCGACGAGGCCGACATCGACGCGGCCCTCGAGGGCGCGCTCGTCCGCAGGGTCGTCTACTCCGCCTGCGATCCCCAGACGCCCGACATCGTTCCGGCCGGCTGGTTCGACGTCCGGCCCGGCGACGATGCGCTCGAGGTGGCGAGCACGCTCGGTGATCCCGTCGCCGAGGTGATCCTGGGCAATCGTGTGCCGACGTCGGGAGGCGTGCGATGACCGACCGGACGCCGTATCGCTGGCTGCGGATCGGCGCCATCGCCGTGGGTGCGGTCGTGCTCGCGTCGTGCAAGTCGCTGACCGCGCCCGCGATCCTGCCGGCGACCGCGCTCGTCGCGGCCGACCGATCCGCCGGCTCCGCCCCCTGTGAGACGTGCGGCCCGCGTGGCCGCGTGCATGCCGCCCGGCCGCTGCCGGCCGCGGGGGCCGCCTGCGGCGTCGGCGCGTGCCCTGCCCCGCCCTGCCCCGCGCCCGCCTGTGTTCCACCGCCGGCCGTGCCGGCCGTGCCGGTCGTGGGGCCCTGCCTCGTCTGCGACGGCGACGATCATGGCAAGCCTGCGCGGGCCACGCGGCAGGGCGGCCTCAAAAACCTCACCGCCGGCGACACCGTGGCCCGCTACCGGCCTGCCGATGTCGAACCGCTCGGGGAAGACGACCTGTCGGAGGTGTGCCTCACGGCCTCGAACTGTACCTGCGTCTACGCGCCGCGATTCTCGTCGGTGCGCGAACTGCTGCGGCCCCATGAGGAGTCGATGCCCGAGGGGCCGGGTGGCCTGACGTCCGACGAGCATCTCGATGCGGCGGTGGATCTCCTGCCGGTCGTCGCCCGCACCCACCTCGTGCCAGCCTGCCTCGCCCGCAAGGCGCAGCCCGGGCTCGCCGTCGAGGAGCGGCTGCCGCCGCTCGCCGTCGATCAGGCCGATCTGCCACGGGCGGAGATCGACGCGGTCGGGCCCGCCGAGGACGTCCGCGACGAGCAGCCCGAGCAGACGCGGCTCGTGCAGGCGCCGCGCATCAAGGTCGGCTTCGACGTGCCGGTCGCCTGGACCTGCGTCAGCGGTGCGCAGGTCACGATCGGCGGGCAGGCTGCCGAGGTGATCGCCGCCGATCAGGGCACGGCGACGCTCCGGCTCGAGGAGCCAGGCCGGTGCGAGCTCACGCTCTGCAAGCGGGCCGGCAGCGACACGGCGCGGGTCGGCGAGGAACTCGACTTCACGATCTTCGTGCTCAACTCCGGCGACCGGGCGCTCACCGACATCCTGCTTGTCGATGCACTCCCCAAGCGGCTCGCGCTCGTCCCCGAGAGCGCCGATTCGAGCCTACCGGCGACGATCGACACCGGCACGGGAGACGACGGCTCCGTGGTGGTCCGGTGGCGGCTCACCGGCACGCTCGCGCCCGGCGCGGGCGGATTCGTGCGGTTCCGCACGATCGTGCGGTAGCCCACGTTTGCTCTGCGGCGGTTCGCAGGGTTACCATCTGGGCCTTCGTCTTTTGTCGTGTCGTCGTTTCCCGCCGTTTCCCTGCGAGGCTCTCATGTCCACGTGTCGCCGGCCGCTCGTCCCGTCTCTGCTCGTTCTCCTCGCCGTGACGGCGGCGGCCCCGCGGGCGTTCGCGCAGGCGGTCGCCACGCCGCCGGCCGCGGGCGACAAGGCGGCCGGACTGCCGAAGGTGCCGCCGGTGCCCGAAGGCACGCCGGAGCAGTTGCTCGAGTTCGTCTCCGGGCTCAGGCAGGGCCAGGGCAACGCCCGCCCGAAGTCGCGTGAGGAGATGATGGCCTGGATGAAGGACGTGGCGACCGCCTCGCGGCAGGCCGCCGACAAGGTCCTCGCCCAGGTCAAGCCGGGCGAGAAGTTCCACGACGAGGCCGCCACGATCAAGCTCGAGAGCCTGATGATGCTGGGCCGGATGGGGGACGAGCAGGCCGCTGCCGACATGGCCGTCTATGCGAAGTCGCTCGTCAACAGCCCCTCCCCCGAGCTTGCGAAGGAGGCGAAGCGGCTGATGCTCGTCTCCGACGCCCAGCAGATCCTCTCGAGCGGCAAGCTCGACGGTGGCCCGGCGCTCGTGCAGAACGTCGCCTCCATGCTGGCGGCGGATCCCGACGATCCGCAGACGGCGAGCCTCGCCATGCAGCTTGCCGGCGCGTTCGAGCACGTTCCCGGCGGCGAGCAGCTGGCCATGCTCGCCTACAAGTCGTTCGGCCCGCTGTTCGCGAAGAGCAAGAACGAGCAGGTGCGGTCGATGGGGGAGAGCTTCGCCGGCACGCTGCGGCGGCTCGCGCTGGTCGGGCAGCCCATGGAGATCACCGGCACGCTTCTGAACGGCCAGCCCTTCGACCAGAAGTCGCTCGCCGGGAAGGTCGTGCTCGTCGATTTCTGGGCCACGTGGTGCGGCCCGTGCGTGGCCGAAATCCCGAACGTCCTCGCCCAGTACGAGAAATACCGCGGCCAGGGGTTCGAGGTGGTGGGCGTGAGCCTCGATGAAGACCGCGAGGCGCTCGAGAAGTTCGTGGCCGAGCAGAAGGTGCCCTGGCCGGTCCTTTACGAGAAGCCGCAGGGCGAGGGCTGGCAGCATCCGCTGGCGACCTACTATGGCATCAGCGGCATCCCGACGGTGATCCTCATCGGCCGCGACGGCAAGGTGATCACGCTCAATGCCCGGGGCGAGAAGCTCGGCGAGGAGCTCGACAAGCTCTTCAAGCCCGCGGGCTGACGCCCGCACGACACGGACCAGACGTGGACAAGCGGCTCATTTCCCGGCGGGCAGGCGCCTTCGACTCCTCGGGCATTCGCAAGGTCTTCGACCTCGCCGCGAAGCTCGTGGATCCGATCAACCTTTCGATCGGCCAGCCCGACTTCGAGATGCCGGCGGCCGCCCGGGCCGCCGCGTGCGCCGCGACCGAGGCGGGGAAAAACGGCTACACGCCGACCCAGGGGATCGCCCCGTTGCGGGAGCGGCTGGAGGCGCAGGTCCGCGCGGAGCTCGGGCAGCCCGGCCGCGCGCTGTGCATCACGAGCGGCTCGAGCGGCGCGCTCAACCTCGCACTCATGGCGCTCGTCGATCCGGGCGACGAGGTGATCGTCTTCGAGCCCGCGTTCGTGATGTACCGGCCGCTCGTGGAGTTCCTCGGTGGCCGCTGCGTGGCGATCGACACGGCGCCCTCGTTCCAGGTGGACGTCGATCGGGTCGCGGCCGCGATCACGCCGGCGACGAAGGTCATCCTCCTCAACACGCCGGCCAACCCCACGGGCGTCGTCGCCGCGGCCGAGACGGTGCGCGAGCTCGCCCGGCTGGCGGAGAAGCACGGCGTGACGATCGTGAGCGACGAGCTCTACAGGTCCTACTGCTACGACGCCCCATTCGCCTCCCCTGCCCTACACTCGGAACACGTCGTCGTGATCGACGGCTTCTCGAAGTCCCACGCGATGACGGGCTGGAGGGTCGGCTGGGTGCATGGGCCGAAGGCGGTCGTGGACGCCTGCACGATGCTCCAGCAGTACACGTTCGTGTGCGCGCCGCAGGCGGGGCAGTGGGCCGCGCTCGCCGCCCTCGACGCCTCGATGGCGGCGCCGCTCGCCGAGTGCCGGCGGAAGCGGGACAGGCTCATGGAGGGGCTCGCCGACCATTACCGCTTCGTCCGCCCCGGCGGGGCGTTCTATCTTTATCCCGAAACGCCGGGCGGCTCCGGGAAGGCCTTCGCGGAGCGGGCCGTCGCCGAGGAGAAGCTGCTCGTCGTGCCCGGCGCCGTATTCGGCAGGGCCGACACGCATTTCCGGATCGCCTACACCGTCAGCGACGCGATGCTCGACCGCGGCATCGCCGCCCTGCGCCGCCTCGCGGAGACCGCGTGACCATGTCCGCTCGCACCGTCCATGATGTCGCGGCCCTGCTCGACCACGCCGTCCTGAAGCCGAATTTCACGGCCGCCGATCTCGCCGCGCAGGCCGCGATGTGCGTCGCCCGCGGCGTGGGCTGCCTGTGTGTCCGCCCGGCCGACGTGGCCGCCGCGGTGCGGCACGTGGCGGGCAGCCCGGTCGTCGTGGCGAGCGTGATCGGGTTTCCGCATGGGAGCCACCGGCCGGAGACCAAGGCGCTCGAGGCGCGGCTGGCGGTCGCCGACGGGGCCCGCGAACTCGACATGGTGCTCACCATCGGCGCGCTCCTCTCGGGCGACGAGGGGCTCGTCCGCGACGACATCGCCGCGGTCGTGGCGGAGGCCCGCCCGCACGGCGTGCTCGTGAAAGTGATCTTCGAGACCTGTTTCCTCTCGAACGACCGCATCACGGCGGCCTGCCGGCTCTCGGAGGAGGCCGGCGCCGACTTCGTGAAGACCTCGACCGGCTTCGGCACCGGCGGCGCGACGCCCGAGGCCGTGCGGATCATGCTCGACGCGGTCGGCGGCCGGCTCGGTGTGAAGGCCTCGGGCGGCATCCGCACCTGGGACGACGCGGTCATGTATCTCGACATGGGCTGCCGGCGTCTCGGCGTCGGCGACGCGGCCGCGATCCTCGACGGCGGCACCGCGACTGGCGCCTACTAAAGGCTCCGTTGGAGGACGGCCGTGTGACGGGCTTCAGCCTGTCATGTTCTCCCGACAGGCTGAAGCCTGTCCCACTCGGTCAGCCCTTGATCACGCCGAGGGGGCGGAGGCGGGCGACCTTCGTGGAAAGACCCGCGCGATGGACGACGTCCACGACGAGGTCCACGTCCTTGTACGCCGCGGGCTGCTCCTCCGCGAGGCCTTCGCGGCTGCGGCTGAGGGCGATCACGCCGCTCCGCTCGAGTTCGCGACGGATGTCGCGGCCCCGGGCGGCCCGGGTCGCGGCCGTGCGCGAGAGGCAGCGGCCGGCGCCGTGGCAGGTCGTGCCGAACGACCGCTCGAGCGACCGTGGGCCGCCCACGAGCACCCAGCTTGCCCGCCCCATGTCGCCCGGGATGATCACGGGCTGCCCCGTCGCCCGGTAGCGGTCGGGGATGTCGTGGTGTCCGGCCGGGAAGGCGCGGGTCGCGCCCTTGCGGTGCACGCAGACCTCCTTCCGCGTGTCGCCGACGGCGTGTTCCTCGAACTTCGCGATGTTGTGGGCCACGTCGTAGACGAGCTCCATGCCGAGCGACTCCCACGGCCGGCCGAAGACACGGGCGAAGACGTCGCGGACCTGCGCCATGAGCAGTTGGCGGTTGCAGAACGCGTAGTTGGCGGCGGCCCGCATCGCGCCGAGATAGTGCTCCCCCTCGGGGCTCGCGACGGGTGCGCAGACGAGCTGGCGGTCGGGGAGCGTGATGCCATATTTCGCCGGCGCGTCGCGGAGCGCCCGCAGGGCGTCGTCGCACACCTGGTAGCCGAGGCCGCGCGAGCCGGAATGGATGAGCACGCAGATCTGGTCCGGGGCGAGGCCGAAGGCCGCCGCCGCCCGGGCATCCTCGACGCGATCGACCACCTGCACCTCGATGAAGTGGTTGCCGGCGCCGACGGTGCCACACTGGTCCTGGCCGCGGGCGAGCGCCCGGTCGCTCACGAGTTCCGGACGGGCGTCGGCGAGGCAGCCCTCGGCCTCGGTGCATGCGCGGTCGTCGTCGGTGGCGAGGCCCCGATGGAGGAGATACTCGACCCCGTCGCGCATCAAGTGCCGCAGTTCGGGGGGCGAAAAGACGTGGCGGCCCCCCTGCCCCACCCCCACCGGCACGTCGCGGATCAGCTGGTTGACGAGGGCGACGAGCACGGGCCGCACGTCGGCGAGCGAGAGGTTCGTGCGCACGAGCCGCACGCCGCAGTTGATGTCGTAGCCCACGCCGCCCGGCGACACGACGCCGCCGGCGGCCGGGTCGGTGGCGCACACGCCGCCGATGCAGAAGCCGTAGCCCCAGTGGATGTCGGGCATCGCGAGGCTCGCCGTCTGGATGCCGGGCAGGAACGCGACGTTGGCCACCTGCTCGGCCGCCTGGTCGCTGCGGACCAGTTCGATCAGCCGCTCGTCGGCGAACACGAGCCCGTCGGCCCGCATGCCCGGCTTGTACGACTTCGGAATCCGGTAGCAGCACTCATCCACGCGCTCGAGTGGGCCGGTGAAGGAGCGGTCGGCTGTTGTCATGACGCGCCGTTCATATGTCCACGATCAGCGTCGCCTCCCAGCCCGTGGCGGTGCGTCGCACGGCGAATTCGTGCTGCGTGACCGCCTTGATCTCGTGGGCCAGTGTATGGATCGCCGGGTCGTAGCGCTCGCCGCGGGCCGTGGCGGCGAGTCCCCGCTCGTGGACAGTCACGGTGAATTCACGAAACAGCCAGCGCTCCACCTCGAAGGCGGCCAGCAGCTCCGTCATCCAGTCGAGGAGCAGCCAGCCGGGATCCGTGCCGGCGATGGTGAACGACCGTTCGATGCCGGCCCGGATCTGACCGGTGTCTCCAGCGATGATCTCGAACAGGCCGACGCCGGCCTCCGCGAACAATTCGTCGAGCGTGGCCGCTGCCACGCGCAGCCCCAGATCGGCCGTGTGTTCGAAGACCTCGTGCATCGCCGGGAATTCTACGCGGCCTCGAGGCCCGGGAGCGTGCCGGTGGCGGAGGCGAACCGGTCGGTGTCGAGCCCCAGCCGCTGGAGCATCGTGACGTAGAGATTGGCCAGCGGCGGATGGTCGGCCGGGTCGAAGGCCAGGTGGCCTGCGTGCCGGAATCCGCCGCCTGCAAGGAGGATCGGCAGGTTCGTGTTGGAGTGGGCGTTCGCGTTGCCCAGGCAGGAGCCGTAGAGCACCATCGTGCGGTCGAGCAGCGTGCCCCCCGCCTCTCGCACGCCGTCGAGGCCCGCCAGCAGCGCGGCCAGGGCGGCGAACTGGGCCTCCTCGAGCGCCTTCAGCTCCGCGATCATCTCGGGGCGGTTGCCATGATGGGTGAGGGCGTGTGTCTCGTGGGCCACGCCCGGCGCCCGCGGCACCCAGACTGCTGGATTGACGAACAGCGTCACGATCCGCGTCGAGTCGCTCTCGAAGGCGAGCCGGATCATCTGCCCCATGAGCGCGAGGAGCGTGAAGAACTCCTGCTCCGGCTGCTCGGGCGGTGGTGGCAGTTTCGGCTTCGGCTTCCGCCGTCGTTCCCAGGCCTCGGCCCGCTGCATCTGCGCCTCGACCTCGCGGACCGACGTAAAGTATTGGTCGAGCCGCGCCCGGTCCGCAGCGTCCAGCGAGCGATCGAGATGCTTCGCCGGGGAGGCGACGAAGTCGAGGATGCTCCGGCCGGCCTGGAGTTCGGCGATCCGTTCGGCCGTCTCGCGGGCATCCCCCTGGAGGAACATCCGGCGGTAGAGGCGGGCCGGGCTGCGTTCGCCCGGGATCGCCGCGCCGCTGCGCGTGAACGACAGGCTTGCCGTGCCGTGGGCCGCGACGGTGAGCGGCAGCGTGGGAAAGCGGGTCATGGGCCCGAGCGCTTCCGCCGCGACCTGGTCGAGTGAAATCGTGTTTTTGAAACTGCCGCTCGCCGGATGCGGGGCGCCTGTGAGGAAGCAGATGTCGGCCGCGTGGCCGCCGTCCACGAGTGGATGCGCGAGCCCGGAGAAGACCGTGAGCCGGTCGCGAAACGCGGCGAGCTTCGCGAGGTAGGCGGAGGGTTCGTAGTCGAGCCCCGCTTCCCGCGGGAAAAAATGCTGCGGCAGGAGTCCCATCGTGGTCTCGATCGCGAGTAGCCGCCGCGGGGGGCCGTCGGCCGCGGCCCGGGCCCGCCGCCCGCCACCGACGGCCTCGAGCCACGGCAACGCCACGGCCACGCCCGCTCCACGGAGAAACGACCGGCGCGACGAGATGGCTTTCGACAACGGATGGCGCACGTCATTGCTCACGGAACAGGCGACTCTGGATGACTTCGTGGACGAGCGTGCGCACGCCGTAGTCGCGCGCGGCGGCCCGCGCGATGAGCGCATCGAATTCGGCGTGGTCGGCCGCGCGGACCGGGGAACCCGTCGCATATGCCACGAGCTGTCGCGCCAGCCCACGGGCGAGCCGCTCCGGGTCGGCCGCGACGAGCGACTGAAACTCCGCGAACGACGCGAACGCGCGGCCGTCGGCAAGCGTTCCGGAAGCGTCCACGGGGGCGCCGAGGCTCTCGTCCCCCAGGATCCGATAGCGGTCGCGCCAGCCGCCGATGACGTCGAAGTTTTCGAGCGCGAATCCCGGCGGGTCGATCGACGCATGGCAGGCGGCGCAGGTGGCGTCAGCCGCATGGAGCGCGAGCTGGTCGCGGATCGAGACGGCACCGCGCACGTCGGCATCGACGGCGGGCACGTTGGGCGGCGGCGGCTCGGGCGGGTCGTCGAGGAGTTCGCGGAGCACCCACGCGCCGCGTTTGACGGGCGAGGTGACGGTGCCGTTGGCGGTCACTTTCAGGATGCTCGCCTGGCCAAGCAGGCCGCCCCGGGGCGAGCCGGCCGGCAGCGGCACGCGGCGGATCGCACTGCCGAGCACCGGGCCTGAGTCGGGAACGAGGGCGTAGTGGGCCGCCAGCCACTGATTGACCATCGCGAATCCGGGATCGACGAGGGCCGTAACCGGCAGATCCCGGGCGATCACCTCCGCGAAGAAAACTCGCGTCTCCGCGAGCATCGCATCCCGGAGGTGGGAGCTGTATTCGGGATACAACGTGGCATCGGGCGTGGTGACATCGATCTCCCGCAGGTCGAGCCACTCGTCGAGGAAATGCTCGATGAACCGCATGGCCCTGGGATCGTCGAGGAGCCGGTCGGTCTCCTCCCGCAGGGTCGAGGGGTCGCCCAGGCGTCCGCGCCGCGCGCGCGTGACGAGCGCCGCGTCGGGGAGCGAATCATGCAGAAACGACGCCAGTCGGGCCGCGAGTTGCCAGTCGTCGAGCGGGCCCGGCGGCCCGCCCAGCAGGAGAAACTCCGGCGCGCAGAGCGCCGCCTGGGCCACGGCACGGAGCGCCTCGGTGCGGGAATCCCCCGCCTTCATCCGACGCTGGAACAGCGCCGTGAACCGCGCGATTTCGGCGGCCGTCGCGGGGCGGCGGAAGACCTGCGAGAGCAAGGCGGCGAGGAGCTGCTTGACCTCGGCGTTCGGCGTCGCGCCGTAGAGCAGGCGGTGGCCGGCCGGAGGCCAGGTATCGAAGAGCGGTCCCTCGACATCGACGTGGTCGAGGGCGACTCCGGGGCCGACGTACTCCGCCGCCCGGCCGGGCCGCTCGTAGACCCGGGCGGGCGGCAGCGACGCGGCCGTGAAGAGCAGTTGCTCACCGGCGTTGAGCCAGACGTCGAGCACGTGTGTTCGGGGCGTGAGCGATGGGGCGTCGAGCGTGCCGAGGAGGCGATCGTTGGCGTGGAGCGTGACGGCCTCCGGGGCCGGGGCCGGCTCGACGGCGCCCTTGTTCCAGCGGAAGCTCCAGACCGGGACCGTGAGCCGGTAGCGTCCGGTGCGCGGCACGGTGAACGACGTGAGGAAGAGCGCGAAATGGTCGCTCGGCCCCTGCCGGCGAAACACGCCGACGGAATGCGGATAGGGAAAGAGGCCTTTCCCTTCGTAATAGGCGAGCTTGTGCGGGAGCGGCCCGCTGACGAGCGGCAGAGCGTCGGCGTCGTACCGGCCGTGCTTCAAGAAGACGGCGTCGCCCTCGAGCAGCGCGAGCTTGAAGAAGTCCTGTGCGCCGGGCAGGAGCCGCACGGAGATCGGCCGCGGCGGCGGCGCATCGGCGACGGTGGCGGTGGCGAGCGCGACGCCGGCCGCAGCGTGCCAGGCGGCGACGTGCACGGGGGAGACGTCGATCGCGTCCACGCAGCGGTCGAAGCCGTGTGCCCGGCCGTCGTCGGGGAGCAGGTCACGAACGGCCAGCCCAGGCAGGTCGAGAAGGTCGCGGAGCGAGTGCTCGTATTCGCTGCGCGTCATGCGTCGCCGCGCCGCCCGTGGCTCCGGCTCAGCGAAGGCCCACTGCGGCCCGGCGGCGACGACCGCGCATGCAGTCGCGCACCACAAGCCCACGCGCCATCGCCGTCCCATGACGCCTCTCCCCGCCTCATGCTCTTCCACTGTCATCGGTGATCCGAGCCGGACGGGATGCCCGGGATTGCCCTCGTCGCGCCAGCCGGCAAACTCGCCCCACCTTGCGGGGCTGGAAGGAGCCTCCGTCCTGCATCCCATGCTGGTAGACTGTCGCTCCATCCCTCGCTTCCGGAGCCCCAGGCATGATCCAGCGTCGCCGTGTTGCCACCGCGGCTGCCGCACAGACGGCGGGCTTTACGCTCGTGGAACTTTTGGTCGTGATCGCGATCATCGGCGTGCTCGTGGGGCTCTTGCTGCCCGCGGTGCAGGCGGCCCGCGAGTCGGCACGGCGGTCTTCGTGCTCCAACAACCTCAAGCAGGTCGGCCTTGCGATGCACGTTTTTCACGACGGCAAGGCGAAGGTGCCGTCGGGATACGTTTCTGGAACCGACGCGAGCGGCGACGACGCGGGGCCGGGGTGGGGCTGGGCCGCACTGATCCTGCCCCAGATGGAGCAGATGCCGCTGCATGCGGCGATCGATTTCGAGGTTGGCATCGAGGATGGGCGGTCGGCGCAGGCTCGAACGGCGATCGTGCCGACCTACCTGTGTGCGTCCGATGTCCGGCCGGC
>JBBAVM010000007.1:0-5799 GCA_040397685.1 Pirellulales bacterium | reverse complement strand
AGGCTCGAACGGCGATCGTGCCGACCTACCTGTGTGCGTCCGATGTCCGGCCGGCCGCTGCTTTTCCGGTCGGGCCGCGTGCTACGGCCGGCCCACCGACATCGACCATCTGCACGGTCGCACCGGGCAATTATGTCGGCAATTTCGGCGTGGGCGAACCGGGCGTCGGCGGCGACGGGCTGTTCTTTCGCGGCAGCGAGATTCGCTGGCGAGAGGTCACCGACGGGCTCGGCAAGACGCTCATGGTCGGCGAGCGGTCGTTCCGCGACGCGGAGTCCACGTGGGTGGGGGCCGTGACGGGCGCCACGCAGGGGCCCACGGCCACGAGCACGATGCCGTTCAAGAGTGAAAACGCCTCGAACTTCGTGCTGGCTCACACGGGAGAGTGCCAAGGGCCGCTCGTGCCGTCGGAGACCAACAACTTCACGGCGGCGCACTCCGGCGGGGTCAACTTCGTCTATGCCGACGGGCATGTGGCCTTTCTGGGCGCTGATGTCGATCAGGTCACCTTCAAGGCGCTGTCCACGCGGGCGAGCGGCGAAACGATTTCAGGAGTTCCTTGATGCAAGCATCCCATGGGACGTGGTGTACGCCATCGATCATGGCGTTGACGGTCGCCGGCATGATGGCGCTGGCTGGATGCGGAGCGGCGCAGTCGCCTGCGGCCACGGTGCCCGTCAAGTTCGAGGACCTTCCTCCCGCCTTCGTGGCGACGGCAAAAAAGGAGTTGCCGGGCGTGCGATTCGATTCGGCGTTCAGAAAGCCGAACGGGACGCTCGAGATCCGCGGCCGGGAGAAGAACGGCAAGGTCCGCGAGGTCGAGATTCGCCCCGACGGCACGGTCGAGGAAATCGAGTGACGGCCCTTGGCAGGGCGGCGGTCTCCCGCGGCCAATCCGGCCACTAAAAAAAGCTGCCGCCCCCGAAGGGGCGGCAGCCGTAGGGTCCTTTGGTGGGCTGCATCAACGGCAGGCCCGTCGACTCGCCGTCAGCGGCGCAGCCCTCCGGTACAGTCTTGTGGCACAGACCACCTCCTTTCGTAAGAGACTTCCCAGCCGTCACGATCACTGCGAGATCGCCGCCGGGCTCTTATCTCCCCGGCCGTCACCGGGGAACGACACAGGCATGATAGCCGCTGGGGCGCAGGGCGGCCTATCGGTCCCACGGTCTGGGGTTCTCGCATCGGAGAACTCGCTGAAACAGGCCGCCCCTGGCAATCCTGTTCGGCACGGCGGTTGCCGTCCTGTGGGGCAAGCGTCCCGCTTGCCTTTGTGGGACAGGCTTCAGCCTGTCGTGCCGCTTGTCGTGGGACAGGCTTCAGCCTGTCGTGCCTCAACTCGCCCAACCCCTCGCCTCCCGCCTCTCGATTGAGCATGGCTCGTCGGCCACCGACCGCGCAGCAGCGGACGGATCTTCCGCAGGCACGTCAGTCCCTGGACATCCTGATCGCGAATCCCGCGCTTTCCGGGGCCGGCCATGGCGGGAACGATAACGCCATCAAAATCAGGGCGCACGTTCCCTGTCTACGCAGTCGCTAGTGGATCCGATGCGGAAGTCTCGTGCCGAACAGGATTGCGCCCCTGGGCGTCGCCAGCCCGGTGCGATCGGCCACGGGCAGGCACGGCCGGTGCGGTCAGCCCGCAGCGTCGGGTTTCTCGGGAGGCAGGCCCGCCGACACATGCGTCGCCGCGCCATGCGGCTCCAATTGAAAAATCTGCACGACGGTCCCGCTGGTAAACGCGTGGACGATCGCTCCGGTCGCGGGCTCGACCACGACGGCCGCCTCCCGCACTCGTCGGCCGGTCAGTCGTTGAATCTCCTTTCGAAGCTCGTCGCAGGACACCGCGAACAGCGCCCGGTGGTACTGCTCGACCTTGGCCGCGCCGCTTTCGGTTCTGGCGAGAATCTTTTCAGCGGGCGTCAACGCTTCGTGGAGGGTCAGCACCACCGTTTCTTCGCTGGCGACCACGGTCACGGCCTTCGGGGTATGTCCCGTCCGCTCGGACTGCATCGAGAGGGCGAGTTGGGCCAGCTCCTCCGAGAATGTGGTTGATTTCACCGGTTCGCCCATGAGACGGGTTCCTGTGTGGCTCGCCCTCGATCGTATGTGCGGTCGAGTTCGGGTTACACTCTAGCACCCCGGCACAATCTGGCGCTGCGAATGGCGCCGCGGCCCTCGCCGCGCACGAGCCACGCCCCCCCTTGCGGTCGCTCATCCAAGGTGCCGCGCCCGGCTGAACTGGTATGGCGTCATGCCCGTGAGGCCGCTGAACACGCGCGTGAAGTGGCTCTGTGAGCAAAACCCGAGATCGATCGACAGTTGGGCCAACGGGACTTGTGCCTTTCGCAACGAGACGAGGGCCAGGCCGATCCGCCGCCGATTCATGAAGCGATTGAGGCTCAAACCGGCCGATTGCTGGAATTTTCGGGCAAAGTGGCTGGGTGACAGCCCAAAGCCCCTGCTGATGTGCTCCAGCGATGCGTGCGCGGCGAGCAGCGTATCGACACGCTCAACGATCTGGCGCATGACACACGGAGCGAAGACGCTCGTGTCCTTGAGCCAGTCGGGGGGGCTGCCGCCCGCAAGGGCACAGAGTCGCATGACGATCTGACGCGCCGCGATCTCGTCGCCAATATCCTCCGACACGTCACGGCATCCGCTCCCTTTGGACAGCCGAAGCAGGCACGCCTGCAACACGGTATCCCGAAACACCGGCACGGCGCGGGGCATGAATTCGGGATGCAGGTCATCCGATGCGCCGATGGCGCACACGTGGTTGGCAGGCAGGAGGATCGCATAGGCCTGGTAGGCGTCAGTCGTGGTGAAGGTCAGGCCGTGCGGGGCCGAGTCGCAGGGATAGAACCCGATGTCGCCGATCGTCGAGCGAAACAGCGCGCTGGTGCCGTGCGCGGTCCATGCAATCCGCGATTCACCACCGGTGGTGAGCAGGAGCCGATGGCTGAGGTGACGTGCCTCGAACGACGCGAACACACGCGGCGGGCGGATCGCGATCCAATGCGCGAGCCACGAGTAGTGCGGATATGGCGATAATGTGGCCTCGTCCATAGACGCCCCAACGCAGCGGACGGCCGGGGTGAGCCCGACGTATCCCGACGGTGAGGACACTGTAAGCGTCCTCGTGGCCATGTCCACTGCCGGAGATTTAGCGCAAGGTGCTGTGCGCATGTGGTGATAGAGTCTGCGTGGACACCTCGCTAGGCTTGTCCGCAAGGCTGTGCACGATGCGTCAGCTGACCCAGCAATACGGAGGTTGCCATGCGGAGACAACGAAGGCCGAGGCCCGCGCACGCCGTGATCCTGCTGCTTGCAGAGATTAAGGCCGCCGTGGAAGCATTCGATCGGGGGGAGAGGAATGCGTTCGATATCGTCGATGCCGTGATCGTGGCGGTGGAGACGTATCGTGGCGCAGTGAAGGCCCGGCGGAAGGCGGCGTAGCCGCGATTCGGTTCGACCGCGGCGGCACGTTCAGCACGGGAGGGAACCCCCACAACGCGCCGCCGCTTCGAGCCTTGCGACGAAAAAGAAAAAGCCGTGATCCCCGCGAGAACCGAGGATCACGACTTTTTGAGTACCCCCACGGGGAGTCGAACCCCGGTTTTCGGACTGAGAACCCGACGTCCTGGGCCACTAGACGATGGGGGCGTCTGATCTGAACTGTAAAGGTGTCGGACGGGGTGTCAAGCGAACTTGAACCCCCTGCCGGAAAGGCCTGCGAGGCGGGGCGCGGACCGTCAATTTGGCTCGTTCAGCGGCCGAAGCGGCCCGAAAACATCGACCGTCGCGAGCGCACCCGGCCGATGGCGAATCCCGCCGCCAGGGCCGCCAGGGCCGCGGCGCCCGTCGCGATCCAGAGCCTCCGGGTCGAGTCGCGTTCGACGGTCTCCCGCTCGATCGCTCCCTGCAGCCGCATCGTCGCCTCGCGCATTTCGAGCGTCCGTGTATGCCGCCGCTGGGTCGGCGTCGCCGCCCCCGGGCTCCGCGGGGAGAGGACTGCCGCCCACTCCGCGGCGTCGGTCCACGCCAGCGCCGACGGCAGATGCCGTGAGCCGGTTGCCACTGCGGGCTCGATCTCCGCGACCGCATGGAGCAGGTCGGTCGGCGTCGCGAAACGCCCGCCGGGTTCCTTGGCCAACAACCGGTCCACAATCCGGCACAAGCCGGCCGGCAGGTCCGGCCGCCGTTCGGCCAGCGGCACGAGCGGCTCCTGGATGTGGGCCATCGCCACGGCGAGGCTCGTCGCGCCGTCGAACGGCGGACAGCCTGCGAGGAGATGGTATACCGTGGCGCCAAGCGAATAGAGGTCGCTCCGGGCATCGACCGACTTTCCCTCCGCCTGCTCCGGGCTCATGTAGAGCGGTGTACCGAGCGCCATGCCCGCCTGCGTGAGATCCACGCCCTCGGGGCCGGCGAGCACGCGGGCCAGGCCGAAGTCGGCCACCTTCACGTCGCCCGCGGCTGTCACGAGCAGGTTCTCCGGCTTGATGTCACGATGCACCACCCCCTGCTCCGCCGCCCGGGCGAGCGCCGATCCGACCTGCCCGAGCACGGCCACCGCCTGCCGCGCGTCGAGGGGCCCGCGAACCGCCAGCCAGGTCTTGAGCGTCGGGCCCGCGACATACTCCTCGGCGAGAAAGTGCACGCCCTCGACGAACGCGACCTCATGGATCTGCACGATGTGGCCATGCACGAGGCCGGCGGCGGCGCGGGCCTCCTGCGCGAATCGCTGCACCGCCGTGGCCTGCCGCAAGGTCTCGGGCCGCAGCACCTTCACGGCCACCTGCCGCGCGAGCGACTCCTGCTCGGCGAGGTAGACGTCGGCCATCGCGCCGCTTCCCAGCCGGCGCACGAGCCGGTATCCTCCCAGCCTTCGCCCGGAGAGATCCCCATCACCGCTGGCGCTTGTCGAGCCGTCGCTCTGCATGCGATTCCAGCGTATCAGCCCCCCGAGGAGTTTTCATGGCCAAGGCCTCCCCCGCCGATCTGCAGAAGGCCGCCAAGGCCCTCGACCTCGACCAGACCGAGTACGAGGTCACGCTCGACACGTCGGCTGGCCCGATCCGGCTCGTACTCGATGCGGACTCGGCGCCGGGCCATGTGCGCAACATGGTGGCCCTCGCCGAGAGCGGCTTCTACGACGGCGGCTGCTTCCATCGGATCATCAAGGGCTTCATGATCCAGGGCGGCTGCCCCCAGGGCACCGGCACGGGCGGCCCGGGCTACACGATCCCCGCCGAGTTCAATCGCTTACCGCACGAACCAGGCGTGCTCTCGATGGCCCGCACGAGTGATCCCAACTCGGCCGGCAGCCAGTTCTTCATCTGCCTGGAGAAGGTGCCGCACCTCGACCGGCAATACACCGCCTTCGGCCGCACGGCCGACCAGGCGAGCCTCGACGTCGTGAAGGCGATCGGGAACGTGCGCACCGGCCCGCAGGATCGGCCGGTGGAGCCGGTCGTGATCAAGAAGGCGACCGTCACGAAGCGGGCGAAGTAGGGCGGCCGCCGAAGATCGTGCGCAGGCCGAGGACCACGAGCGCCAAGCCGCCCGCGGCGGTGAGCATGGCCTGGCCGCTTCTGCGCACATCGAGCAGTTCTTCGAGCGTGGGCTCGCTCGCCGCGTGGCTTGCAGGCGGCTGCGGTTCGGCGATGTGGGTCGAACGGTGGATCAGCTCGGTGTCGGTGGCCGAGGCCAGCCGCGCGGGCGGGGCCGGCGTGCCGAGACTGCGGTCGATCGCCGGCTGCGCCGAAAACTCGGCGATCGGCAGCGACTGGAAACCGG
>JBBAVM010000006.1:23862-59349 GCA_040397685.1 Pirellulales bacterium | reverse complement strand
GCAACGAATCGGGATTTCCGTCGATACTGGTGGGTGGCGGGCGATCCCGAGCGGGTCCCGCGTCAGTCGTTGAAAAAAGGAGTGCAGCCATGCCACGCTCGGCCATGTTTTACCTGGCGGATTGGCCTAATTTCGCGTCGAAGGTGTATGGAGCCAGCGGACAAAACCATGCCGGGCTCGAGTGCGACCGCAACACGGGCCAGCCCTTCTACGTGACGTGGAACGGCACCGTGAAGGGGGCCGACTGGGGCACTTCTCAGACTCGGCTTTCGAAACTGCCGGGCGCGCAGTCGGTGATGAAAATGCCGGCACATATGAAGGTGGGGTTCGACCAGATCAACAAGATGAACTGGACGACGGGACTGAACGAGGCGGTGCCGAATCCGATGTCGTTCAGCGGGTTCCATGCCCCCACCGCCCACAGCGATTATCAGGTTCCCGGCAGGACGCCCGGCACCGTCGTCAACACTCCCACGCTCAAGGTGCCGATTCCAGTGCGGTCGCCCGGGGGAGTGTCGACCAAGGCGGATGAACTGCTGTTTGGGCTCGACATCGACGCGATCTGGGTGTGGTGGTTCGACATCCTGATGTCGAGCCCCGACGACCCGCGTCGGGTCTACCAGAAGATATCCACGATGCGGAGTTCGGCCGTGAACTGCTGCGGCATGGTGGGGCTCGGGCTGCTCAAGGGTGGGCTCGGCGACTATGCGAGCCCGCCCGTGAACATCTTCTATCAGGGCTCGGCATCGCTGCTCCGCTGGATCAGGAATGCGGTGAAGCGGATCGAAATGCTGAATCAGCAGCGGCAGGCGATCATGGCCTCTCCCGACTACCAGGCGGTGCGGGCGTTTACCGACGGCGCGCAGGCTATCGACTTCCACTACTACTGCGATCTGCCCGATCTCGACACCTGGAAGCGGCGGAGCGCCGTCGAGGGCGGCCTACGCACCGGCTTCGCCCGCCGCAAGGAGCAGGTGGCTGAGATCGACCGGCTCCTTCCGCTCTATCATGCGGCGCGACGCGTGGGGCCGCCGACGGGCGCCGGGACGCCGACGAATCCCCCGGCACCAGCGGGCCCCTCGTGGATGGAATTGCTCACGAAGATCCACGAGCAGTGCTTCCAGCATCTCGTCGAGAAGCCCACCAGCGACCGGCGGCAGCCGATGCTGGCGCTCGCCAAGACGATTCACGACGCGATTCACGGGTACAACTGGTATCAGGACGAGCAGGCCAACGCCCTCACGGCCACGCCGGCCATGTCCACCGGTTGGGTGGGCGGTTACAACTGGCGATGACCTGTCGCAACCGATCACGTCTCTGATCCTCCACGCTCCCTCTCCTGAAAGGCTCCCCGGTATGTCTCGAACCACCATCCAAACGTCGCTCTCGCTCCTCGTTGCCCTTGCCGCCCTCGGCGGCGTTGCGGTCACTCAGGCGGCCCCGAACGCGGCAGCCAAGGCGTCCGGGCAGTTCAACTTCTACGGCAGCTCTTCCCGTAACGCGCTTTCGTCGGCGCGGGCCCAGGCGGGCACGTTCCGGCAATATGCCGAGGGCGTCGCGGCAGGGGGCGGCGGGCAGGGCGGAATGCACGCCAGCCCGATGGTGGCGAAGGAGTCGGTCGATTCGATCAACCAGGCCGTGGCCAAGTCAGAGGCATATGTCGCCGCCGCCCGCAAGCAGGCGAAGGGGGACGCGACGACCACCGCGGCCCTCGACGCGATCGCCGGAGCGCTGGCGGAAGTGAAGAAGTGCTGCGCCGAACTCGCCGACTGCTGCGACACCGACACACCCGACGCCAAGCGGTCGGCCGAGTGCTGCCGCGATCTTGAGGCGGCCCTCTCGAAGGCCATCGCCGCGCACGACCGTCTCGCGATCCCGGCTCCAGCAAACCCCCACTCGAGCCCGTCCGCCGGCGGCCACCACGGCAGCACTCCATGACGGTCGCGCCCTGACTGTGTCGGTAGCCCAGCCGGGATCGCGTGAAAATCGTTCGCCATGGCGGGCAGGCAATAATTCCGCCACGCGCCCGATAATTTGTCGGTGGCCAACACGGAGACATCGGCAGAAAGGCGAGGTGAACCATGCCAGGGAATCCCGCGGAACTCTTCGACCACTCGGATCCGGAAGCCGCCGGGCTCATCGACCCGGAGACGAAGCGGATCCACATGAAGTTGATGATGGCCCGCAACCCGGTCCTGCCGCCGGTGTCGGTGGTGCCGAGTCGGGCGCAGTGGGACACGGCGGTGCGGTTCGTGACCGCGCCGCAGTTCATCGCCTCGGCCGCGGGCGCAGGCTCGCAGCGGCAGGCGGCGGGCGACGAGGCGGTGCGGTCGAGCCGCGGCGATGCGTTTGGCCGGCTCAAGAACGTGTTTCGCTCGTCGGAGGGGCTCGGGAAGCAGTCCGGGGCGGCAGCCACCGTGCCCGGCAATCCGCTCCCCACGCTCACCGACCCCAAGCTCGTGGGAGACGCCCTCGACCGCTACCACGCGGCGGTCATCGCCAATCCGGGCACCGATGAGGTGAGCAAGGCGATCCGCGCCGGGCTGCTCATCGACATCTACGGCCTCACGGGCATCTTCATCAAGCGGGTGATGCGGTCGCCGCAAACCCGCTCGCTCGGAGACTGTGCCCTCGTGTCGAGCTATCGCGAGCTGAACTGGGCGGTGGCCGAGGCCTTCGGGCGGATGACGGTCAGCGACGACGAGATGCAGTTCGACAAATACAAGTACTACTCCGACGCGATCGAGCGGAAGCTCAAGAAGCAGATGATCACGATGACGAAGCACGGCGCGACGGTCGACGCCAATGTCGGCTCCCGCGGCCAGCTCACCTACCTCAACGACCGCCGGGCGATGGCTTTGGCGGTGACCGTCGTTGCGGGCAAACTCATGATCCACGACGACGCTGGCAATCCCAAGCCGCTCGACACCGCGAACATGACACGGGCCAACGGCAACGAATGCCATTCCGGCCGCGAGCGGAATCTGCCCGGTGGCGGCAACGCCGGAGTGGCCGGCTTCGCCCTGACGCTGAACCGCACCCTCTTCGTCCACGGGGGCCACCAGGTCTGCGGTCGCGAGGGCAACTTCTACAGTTTCTATCACTCGTCGTACACCGGCGGAGAGGACGTGATCTGCACGGGCTGTCTCACGGCGGTCAATGGCGAATTGACCTACATCAACAACGACAGCGGTCACTATCGGCCGAAGCCGGAGCAGATCGTGCTGGTGCTCGACGCGCTGAAGGCGCAGGGCGTCGACCTCAAGGACGTGCGGGTGGAGTACACGGCCGTCGATGCGGCCGGAGTGGCGCACAGGCATCTGCGCTTCGCCCCGATGTTCACCGCCGATGCGACGAGCCGGGCCGCCACGATGGCCCAGCGGACGCCGCAGATGTCGGTCGAGATCCGCGAGGTGATCGAGCGGATGCGGCAGCTGCCGTTCGACGTGAAGCGGGTGGCCGACGAATACGCCGCGGAGAAGGAGGGGATGTTTCGCAAGAAGAGCGAGGCATCGAAGGCCGCGGCCGCGAAGCTGCAGGCGCTCGTCGGGCCGAACCCCGCGTCGGCCGACATCACGGCCGTCGCGGGGGCGGTGCAGTGGATCCTCGGCTTCAAGTCGGTCGGCAAGGCGAAGATGGCCCAGCTCGCCGGCGGAGCGATGCCCCGCAACCTCGCGGACACGCTCGGCGGCTTCGCCGCCTGGCTGCCGGCCGACCAGCGGCCCGCCCCCGGCTCGACGCTCCACAGCCGGCTCAGCGACGTGGCCGCGCGCTACAAAGACCTTTTCGACAAAGACGACATCATTTGGCAGTAGTCTTTGTTTCTGTCGACGAGAGCAATGCGTTATGGTGGCGCCAGCCCCGCGGGGTATGGCCCGTGCCGCCTTGAAATGATTTGCGTTCCAACCTGCTTATCGGCAGGGCCGCAGAGGAAGAACGATGCCACAATTCGGTGCCACAGCGTGTTACGAGATTTACAGGGCGATCGCGGAAAAGAATCCGGGCGGCCTGGGCATGAAGGCGTTCAAGCAATACTCGGAACTCGAGTGCCAAATGCTCGACGTCGGCTGGTGGTATGGCGCGATGACCGCGGGGACCGCGGGCAACAACAGCGTCGTCAACAGACTGTTCGCCATTCTCTGGCATGGCGGGCTCTACTACCGCCCGAAAAAAGGACCGTGGCGGCCGTGGAGCGACACGGACATGCCCATCGCGACAACGCTGAGCCGATCGGGCGGGGTGGTGATTCAATACGAGCAGCGTTGGCGGGCCGATCCAACCCGTCCAGGAACGCAGATCCGGCTACCGTCACTTTGGGATTGGTTGTTCGCCCAGCAGCAGCCGACGGTTCGTAGCCACGCCACGCACGGCATCGAGAGCGGCAACTACGGCACCGTGCCGAACGGCCGGCCGAAGAATTTCAAGGAAAACAAGAAGGACCGCGGAAACCACTCCGGCATCAACCTCGCGGGCGGCGGCCTCGGCAACCGAAATCCGATCACCGGCAAACAAATCCGGGAAGACGGCCGCCACGGCCACCTGTATTTCTGTCACACCGAGGCGGCGATGAATGCGCCGGGTGGGTTTCTTGTGAAAGCGGAAAGTTGCGCACCGCTCGACACAGCGGATGGCCTGTTCATGAACTCTCCCTACTGGCGGGATCACCCCGGCCAGCGCGCCGCGATGCTGACACTCATGCCGATCTGGTTCGTACCGTGGGCTGCGGGGACATTGTTAGACACGGTCGTGGGCGGCGGGTGGGGCGATTGGCACCCGTTGTCGCATCAACCAGTTCCATTCCTCGGTGGTGCGGTTTACCCGCAAGCGCAAACCGGCGACTACCACGCGCTCGGAAAATCCGGAGAGCGGGGCGTCACCGGCGGCCAGAAGTTCAAGTCCATCATCAAATTCGATGAGAACGTCCCGTACGGTGACAACGGCTACGACGTGATGTTCGTGAATCCACCCGACGAGACGGTGGATGGCTTGATCGGGGGGCAGTTGGCATTCAACCCGAACGATCTCGGAAGGTCACCGCCGACGCCGCCCGTGCCCCAGCCATTGACGAGACGTCGCAGCGTCGATGCGATCCTCGTGGCTGCGCTGCAAGATGTCATCAAGAAGTATGAAAAAGAGGCGAGTGGAGTTTTTGCCCGGTCGTCACGGGAATCGCAGCAGGTCATGGACTGGATCAGGGGCGTCGTGGCCACCAACGCGAGAAATGTGAATATCGGCATCTTGCCGGGAGTGTCTCGAGTGCAGCCCGGTGATTCGCACCTGCTATGGACGCTGAAGTATTACGTGGCCGGGCGTGGCGAGCGGGCGGAAGGAGCGCCGGGGGTCAAACTCACCGAGGGCGGGAGGCTCCACAAGATGCTGGCGGACGTCGTCGCCAAGGGAGACGCGGCCGTGCAGCGCCTCTGAAGAGCGCCGCGAGGCCTCTGGTTCCCGGAAGCCTCACACCATCTCCGCGAGCACGTTGATCGCCGCGTCGTAGTCGGGTTCGTGGGTGAACTCGCTGACGATGTCCACGTGCTGGATGATCCCGCTGGGGTCGGTGATGAACACCGAGCGCGTCAGGAACATCAGCTGCGACAGGTAGATGCCGAAGGGCCGGCCGAACTCGCCCCGGTAGTCGCTCGCGACCGAAAGAAACGAGAGCATCTCTTGCTCGCGGTAGCGATTCTGCGTGAATGGCAGATCGGAGCTGACGAGAAACGCGGCCACCTGCCCTTCGAATGGCATCAGCAGCCGCTCGAACTTCCTGGCCTGGATGTTCCCGACGCGGGTGTCCACCGAGTGGAGGCAGCAGAACAACGCCGGCATCTGGTATTCGAGAATCTGATCACGATTGATGAGGCATGCCGCTCCATCGGAATACTGCCACAGCGCGAAGTCGGGCATCGCGTCGCCGGGGGCGAGCTGCGGCCCGCTCAGCGTGTAAGGCGACGACTCCACGAACACCGTCCGCGGTTCCGGCTCGGTGCCGTTCCCCGGTCTCTCCCCGGCTGGATTCATGACGCTCAAACCCTTTCTTTGGTCGCACTCGGACACACCACGGCTACGACACCTCGTACGACTTGTAGTCCTTGAAGTACTCGGTCTCCCTGCCGGTGATGCTGATCTGGTTGTCGTTTCTGCCGGGCGTTCCCGGCACGGCGGCGATGTTCGTGACCCGTGCGGGAGCGATCATCTGCCATGTGTGATAGCCGGCATTCCCGCCTGGCTGCGCCGGAACAAAGTACTGTCTTGTATGCCACGACGTGAAGTTCCAGTGTTTGTAAAAACTTTTCAGCACGTCGTTCAGATCGCTCACCGACCGGCATTTGCTGAAATACAAACATCGCGGGCCGACCGCGATATCTCCCGCGAATCGCGGCGGTGGAGCGTTGCGGAGGGCGGGCTGGGGCGTGGCGAGCATGTTGAATCGCGTTCGCAGCTCTGTTCTCGTTCCCCAGATGTATGCCGGCATACGGAACGTGCCCCTGCCCACTTTAAATTCATTTTTCATTATCGTTGAGGTCTCGAACTGCATGGTCGCCTGATCGAGGTACGTGTACGCGTCCGTGGGGTAGTCGACGCCGCACATGGCGAGGATTCCGGTGTCGCTGCCCTGCAGCACCTGATTCGAGGCGGCGACCTTGATGCCCCGAAGATTGCGATTGGGGTCACGCAGTGCGGTGAGCAGTCGGTCGGCGAGCGAGTCCCGTACGAACGTTCCGGCCAGTTGCGGACCGACGGCCGTGCCTGGATCCCTTTCGACACTGTAGGCCTCTTCGGCTTTGGCTCCCATGCACAAGGCCAGCGTGATCGTCTTGAGGCCATGATTCGTCAGGCCGGCTTCACCCGCCGCCGCCGCGACGCCTTCGCCGAACACCTCCCTGAGCACCGGATCTTCCGCCAAAGCCCTGGCGGCAGGGGAGCCGGCGGCGGCGTAACAGGCATCGCACACGCGGGCGTTCCTGACGTTGTACGCCGTCGCGGTCTGCTGCACGACCTTGCCGCGTTCCTCGCCGGTCAGGGCAACCGCGAGATCCGCCTTTTTGGAGGAGCAGTTGTCGCAGAACAGTCCTCCGCATCGGCGGCAATGGTGCTTGCGCGTAAACACCCCGAACTTCTTGCCGCACTTTTCGCAGGCGTCTTTCTCGGAATCGAGTTTCCAGCGGGCATTTTGGGCCAGCCCGGTGGCCGACACGGTGCGGGAGCTCGGCCGCGTCAGCCCGTGCCGCACGAGCGCGCTGACCAATTCTTCGGGGGACAGTGATGCCTGTCCCATCGTCATCACGCCGGTCGCGGTGCCTTCTCCATGGCAATTGATCCGCAGTTTGTTCATGGTGGCCGGGTCGGAAATCCAGAGCATGAGAGCCTGCAGCTGCGGATACACGGTATTCGTCTTGAGGTTTTCGATCGACACCATGCAGCCGACATACCGGAGTTGCTTCAACTGCTCATTGATCGAGTAGGAGATTCGTGAGCTGTCAGCGAGGTTCAGATTGGTTGCGATGGAATTGAGTCTCAGGAAACCGTCGGTCGCATCAGTCAGTTCGACGTCGGCAAGGATCCTACAATTGCCCGTGTTTTTCTCGTTGAAAACGAAACCTTCTGCCTTCGACTCCCGGTACCGCATCTGCCGCATGATGTCATTTGTGAACTGGTAGAAGTACTCAGTCCCGCTGCTCGTGAAATACATGTGACGTTCGGGGTGTTTGGCCCGGACGAAATTGTCTGTGCAGAGGTGGATGTCGAGATAGCGGTTGTAGTTCGTGGACATGGGCTGCCTGACTGCCGCGGATGGAAGGGGCGTGTAGGCCCGCCGCTCCGCGTACGGGCGGGGGCGGTGCAAGAGCGTATCACACCATGCGGCGGCGAACCCAACGCTGCGGCCTCGCCCTGTACCCCCCGATGCTAAAAGCCGGCGAGCTGCTCGAGGCAGGTCATCGCCTGCGGGTTCGTCACGGCCTCGACGAGCAGGCTGCGGAAGCGGCCGTCTTTGTTGAGGGGCCGGAGCTTCTTCTGGCTGAATCGCGCGGACGTGTCGGGTGGAAACTGCAGCGGCTCGCCGCACAGATTGCTCAGGTAGTCGTAGAGGGGGCGAAAGTCACCGTCCGCCTTGCAGCGCTGCAGGTCGCCGGCGAAGTCGGGCGACTTGAAGTAGTTGACCGCCGCCGCAGACTCCTCCGAGACCTTCGCGAACGTGCGGATGCCGAAGCCCCCCAGCTGGCGGCCGGCCCTCACGCCCGTCGTCTCGTCGCCGGATCGACCGAGCGTCTGCTCGTATGCCCGGACCGCCTGCGCGACGCCGGCGGCCAGCGCGGTCACGAGGTTTTCGCCGATGCGCCTGCGCTCCTCCTCGCTCGCGATGAACTCCTCCTCCACGGCCCGCACCAGATCCTCCTGCACCGCCACGGCCACCGAGCCGCCCGGCTGCGACGGGATGCCGCCCGGCGGCGTCGGATCGGGCAGGGGCGCGGGTGAAGGCTGCGGGGGCGGGGGCGGCGGGCCGTTGACCGCGGCGTTGGCCTGGGAGTTGGCGCCCCAGCCCTGAAACGGCGGGTCGAGCTGCATCGGCAACGCCTCGACGTAGTGCCGCGCGACGGCCTTCACCTGCGAGCCCTTTTCCACGACCTTGCTGACGATGTCGGTGAAGTTGGGCGTGGCCATGAGGTCGAAGGCCACGTTGATGACCGCGGTGTCGTCGAGCTCGGCGAGCAGCACCGCCGCCAGGGCGGGGTTGCCGAGCACGTCGGCCTCGGCCTGACTCACCGCGTCGGCGTCGAGATCCGAGTGCACCGTGGAGCTTCCGTGGCTCTCCCACGCCGCGAGCCGCATGTTGGCCGTGACGCAGTCGTAGACGGAGATCGCGATGTCGGCGAGATACTGGAGGGCGGCGACCGCCGCATCGACGAGATTGACGATCGTCGTGGCGATCTGCGTGCCGGCGGCCGCAGCCTCGGCCACGGAGATGGCGAACGTCATGCCCGCCCTGGCGGCAGTCACGCCCTTGGTGCACACCGACCGCTCGATGATGACCTGGAGGGTCTCGATCGCCTGCGACACCTGGCCGGGGCGGTAATACCGCTTTTGCAGGTTTCGGCGCACCTGCCGCCGCGTGGAAAGCTCCCCGAGCAGGGAGCCCATCGCCTCGCAGAAAGCCTTGAGTTTGAAGAGCGACGCGATGCCCGGCACCTGCTTGAGGGCGATGTCGCTGAGCGAGTTGAGGCCGTTGAAGGCGGCGTTGTACGCGCCCGTGAAGTCGAGCGACATGAACACGTCCACCATCTGCCGCGCGACGTCCGCGTTCTCCTTGCCGGCGCAGTGCTCGGCGATCTTCTCGACCTGGCTGCGGAAGTAGTCGGGGCCGGGCCTCCAGACCGACATCTTCGGCAGCGTCGGCGTGGGGAGGCTCTTGTAGAGCCGCTGGAGCCCCTGGGATACGGTCTCGGCCTGGGCCTCCTCGGAGCCCCTGGCCCGGCCGCGAAACAGGCCGGCGAACCGGCCCCCGGCGATCCCCGCTCCCTGTTCGACGGCCAGCGCGGCCGCCTGCGATTCGGCCGAATCCTCCTCGAGCAGGCCACGCCGCGCCTTCATGTAATCCTCGGCGGCGGTGTTCACCGCATCGGCGCGGGTCGCCGCGCCGACGGCGATGGCTCCGACGGTCGCCATGGACGGCAGTTTGAAGCGGCGGCCACTCGGCGTGAGGAACAGCTGTTTGAGCGACTGCTGCCGCTGACTTTCGAGCGTCGCAAGCCTGATCGGATCGACCGGCTGGATCTGCCCGACGGTCAGAAAGTTTTCGATCGCCTGGATGTTCCAGCCCCGGCGTTCCCGGGCCGTCGTGCGGCCGCCCTTGGGCTGCTTCCAGTCCAGGAACTTCTCGCGGGCCCGGTTCCTCTTCTCATCCCATCCCGCCTGGTTGAGCGGCGTGCGGATCAGCTCGTGGAAAGCCTCCTTGAAGTCGTGCCACGGCCCGCTTTCCCGGTAGCCGTAGGCATCGCGAGACCGTTGGCAGGCCTCGGCAAGCGACGTGGCGGCCGAACGCACCGAGCCGATGAATCCGGGCGACATGGCGGTCTCTTTCCTCGATCGCCTCATGATATCCGCATCCACGCGGCGGGAGCCATCGCGCCGCCGATTGAACGACCGCCGCTTGATCGCGCACAATCCCGCGGAGCATTCCTCCGCGATGTCGGGGCGGCAGGCCGCCGGCAGGTGGCAGGCGGGCCCAGACGAACACCAGCACGGCGGGCATGAAGAACCAGGCCAAACACGACGCGATGGTGCTCGAGCACCAGGGTCTCGTGCGGGCGATCGCGTGGAAGATTCATCGCAGGCTGGCCGGCAAGGTCGAACTCGACGACCTCATCGCCTATGGGCAGCTGGGGCTGCTCGAGGCGATCGCGGCCTTCGACTCGACCCGCAACCTCAAGTTCACCACCTACGCCTGGCATCGGATCCGCGGGGCGATCCTCGACGGGCTCGGCCGGATGACCTGGTTTGCCCGGGCGGAGTTCGAACGCGGCGGCTACGAGTCCGGCGGCAGCGAGCCGCCCGCCGCGGCGGAGAAGCATCGCCCCGCCCGCAACGAGTTCGACACGACCGCCGTGCCCGACTCCGGGCTCGGGGCGGCGGAGCGGGCGATGCGGCTGGAACTGCTCGCGTTTTTGAGCGATCTCGTGGCGTCGCTGCCGGAGAAGGAGGCCGCGCTCCTGCGGGCCACGTTCTACGAGGGCCGGACGCTGACCGAGGCGGCCCGCCGCGTCGGCATCAGCACCCCCTGGGCCAGCCGGTTGCAGACCCGCACGCTCGCCGACCTTCGCGTGGCGCTCGAAAAGAAGGGTTTTCGCTGATCGGGGCGGGCGCGGCCGGCACGACCGGCATGTCCGGCGCGGCCCGCAGCGGGAGCCCAGGCGGCACGGCTGACGGCCGTGGTGTAGGGTTGGCAGAGACGGCCCGCCCCGCCGAGACGCCCGAGGAAGTCCGCCATGCCGATGTCATTCGACTACGACCTCTCCACCTTCTCCGCCCCGCTCTCCGACGACGCGCCCAGCGGAGAAAACCTGCAGGCCACGTCCGAGGGCCGCGCCCTGCGGTCGGGCCTGCGCGACCAGCGGGAGGAGGCCCGGCGGATCGAACGCAAGGCCGACGAGGGCGACGCGTCCGACGGCGGTTGGGCCGGGGCACGGTCGATCTGGGAGCAGGTCCGCGACAAGGCCTGGCAGGTGCTCGTCGGCCAGTCCCGCGATCTCGACGTGGCGGGGCTGTGCATCGAGGCCTTGGCCCGCACCGACGGCTTCGCCGGCCTCGCCTGCGGCTTCGGCATCGCGCGGACGCTCGTCGAATCGCAATGGGCGACGCTCTTTCCCATCCCCGATCCGGAGGACGGTCCCGCGGACGAGGCGGCAGTGGTCGCCGAGCGGACGCTCCCGCTCCAGCGGCTCGTCGGCATCGACTCCGAAGGGCTCCTGCTGCCGGCGATCCTGCACGTGCCGCTCGTGTCCGGGCGGTCCGACGAGCACTATGCGCTGTGCCACTGGCGCAGCAGCCGGGAACTGGTGGGGGAGGAGAGCGAGGAGAAGATCAAGCTCGCGGTAGAGCGCGGGGCGGTGTCGCCGCAGCAGTTTCAGGATGCGGTGAGCGGCACGCCGATCGACTCGATTCGGCAGGTGTACCTCGACCTCGAGCAGGCCGCGAAGGCCTGGGAGGCGCTGTGCGACGCCGTGACGCAGGCCTCGAACGGAGAGGCCTACGTGCCGGCCGGGCCGCTGCGCGACCTGTTCGAGGAGTGTGCGGCGGCCATCGCCACGTTCGCGCCCGCGGCCGTGCCCACGGAGTCGGTGGCGGCGGAGGAGGGGGCCGTGCCGGGAGCCGCCGCGGCAGTGGGCGGCGGTGACGCCGGGGGCGGGCAGCCTTCGGATCGCGAGGCGGCGTTTCGCCAGCTCTCGGCCATCGCCGACTTTTTCGAACGCCACGATCCCCACAGCCTCGTTGCCGCCCAGATCCGCAGCATCGTGCGGCTCGGCCGCCTGCCGCGCGAGGAGTACTATCGCCAACTGCTCCGCGACGAGGCGGCCTTGGCGCTCTTGTTCCGGGTGACGGGCCTCGACGACGACGCCGCTGCCTCCAACGGTGGTTCGGGCGACTCGGAGTCCTGAGAGTGGTTCGGGCGGCCCCCTCCGTGACCGATGCTGGACAGCCCACGCCGCGGTAGTTTAGATTTCGCCTCGGTGACGAAACCCCAGCTCCCGGTCGGTCGGCCACAGCCGACGCCGGTCACGAGGACGCAACGATGCCCGAATCAGTCCACGGCAAACTCTCGCGGGTGCGCAAGCCTCGCGTCCACATCACGTACGAGGTCGAGACGGAGGGTGCGACGGTCGTCAAGGACCTGCCGTTCGTCGTCGGCGTGATGGGCGATTTCTCCGGCGCGCCAACCGAGCCGCTCAAGCCGCTGAAGGATCGCAAGTTCGTCGCCATCGACCGCGACTCCTTCAACGACGTCATGAAGCGGATGACGCCTGGCGTCGAGATGCGGGTCGCCAACACGCTGGCCGACGACGGCAGCGAGATCGCCGTGAAGCTCAAGTTTTCCTCGATCGAGGACTTCGAGCCGGCGAAGATCGTGGAGCAGGTCGAGCCGCTGCGGAAGCTGCTCGACACCCGCAATCGCCTGCGGGAGCTGATGTCGGCGGTCGATCGCGCCGACGGGCTCGAGGGCGAACTCGAGAAGCTGCTCAAGGACAGCGAGCAGATCAAGAAGCTCGCCGGCGAGATGGGCGTCGAGCCGGGTGCCGGCAAGCCCGACGCGGGCGGCTGAGCACGGGCGGCACATTGTTTCGATCACGCGGGCGACACGTAGCCTTCACGCAGGGAGTTTGACCATGAGTCCGGCAGGAGAAGCAGAGAAGCAGGCGTCGGCGGCATCCACCGAGGCCGCGGGCGGGCTGCTCGACCAGATCACCACGATGATGCCGCGGGCAGTTGAGAAGCCGCGTCGCGACGAACTCATCCGGTCGCTCGTCGAAGAGTCGCTCAAGGGCACCGTCCAGTTCGACAAGAACGTCACCAAGACCATCACGAACGCCATCGCGGCGATCGACGCGGCGATGTCGCGGCAATTGGCCGAGATCCTCCACAACCCCGACTACCAGAAGCTCGAGGGCTCGTGGCGGGGGCTGCACCACCTCGTCATGAACTCCGAGACGAGCGCCCAGCTCAAGATCCGCGTGATGAACATCTCGAAGCGCGAACTCTTCAAGGATCTCGACAAGGCCGTCGAGTTCGACCAGAGCCAGATCTTCAAGAAGATCTACGAGGCAGAGTTCGGCTCCCCCGGCGGAGAGCCCTACGGCGCCCTGATCGGCGATTACGAGTTCACCAACCACCCCGAAGACATCGACCTGCTGGCGAAGATGTCGCAGGTGTCGGCGGCGGGTTTTGCGCCGTTTGTGACGGCGGCCGCGCCGCAGCTTCTCGGGATGGAGAGCTTCACCGAGCTGTCGAAGCCGCGAGATCTCGAGAAGATCTTCCTCGACGAGTCGTACACCAAGTGGCGGAGCTTCCGCGATTCCGATGACTCGCGGTTCGTCGTGCTCACCATGCCGCGGACGCTCTCCCGGCTGCCCTACGGCAAGAACACGAAGGTCGTCGAGGAGTTCGACTTCGAGGAGGTCGATCTCGACGGTGCCGGCAACGCCAAGCCGGTGCCGCACTCGCACTACGCGTGGATGAACACGAGCTACGTGCTCGGGGCCCGGCTGACCGACGCGTTCGCGAAGTTCGGCTGGTGCACCGCGATCCGCGGGGCGGAAAACGGCGGCAAGGTCGAGGGCCTGCCGGCCCACGTGTTCCTCGCCGACGACGGCGACAAGGATCTCAAGTGCCCGACGGAACTCGCGATCACCGACCGCCGCGAGGCGGAGCTCTCGAAGCTCGGCTTCCTGCCGCTGTGCCACTACAAGAACACCGACTACGCCGTGTTCTTCGGGGCGCAGACCGCCCAGAAGGCGAAGAAGTACGATCGGCCCGAGGCCACCGCCAACGCCGCGATCTCGGCCCGGCTGCCCTACATCATGGCCACCTCGCGGATCGCCCACTTCCTCAAGGTGATCGCCCGCGACAAGATCGGCTCGTTCATGGAGCGGCAGGATTGCGAGGAGTGGCTGAAGCGGTGGATCGCCAACTACGTCTGCACCGATCCGCACCCCTCCGACGACGTCAAGGCGCGGTATCCCCTCGCCGAAGCCGAGATCAAGGTCGAGGAGATCCCCGGGGCGCCCGGCAGCTACAACGCCGTGGCGTGGCTGCGGCCGTGGCTCCAGCTCGAGGAGCTCACGACGAGCCTGCGGATGGTGGCCAAGATCCCGGCGGCGGCCAAGGGCGGCTGATCTCGGTCGAGCCTGATTTCGGCGTCGTGGGAGGCGCGTGGCGATGGCGTCAGTGCCCGGGCGTGAAGCCGTCGAGTCGCAGCCGGCCGGCGTCGTCGTCGAAGCCCCGGGCTCCGGCACGACCGCGCTCGATCTGCGCCGGGTCGGAACGGCCGCGAGGCTCTCCACGCTCGACAGACTGACGGCGGCGGCCTCGCTCGCCGACGCGCTCTCGGCCTGGGCGGCGGTGCGGGTCCGGCTGGACGAACGCCTCACGCGGGCCACGCTCGTCGCCCGGCTGGGTGAGGATCTCGCGGCGATCGACCGGGCGCTGTCGCGGCAGGTCGATGCGATCCTGCATCATCCCGACTTCATGGCGCTCGAGTCGTCGTGGCGGGGGTTGGCGTGGCTGCTCGACCAGGCGGGCCGTGCCAACGACGACGGCGACGGCCAGACGCGGGTGGAGGTGCGGGTGTTGTCGGTGACGAAGCGGGAACTGGCCCGCGATCGGGCCAGCGCCGTGGAGTTCGACCGCTCGCAGCTGTGGCGGAAGGTCTACGAGGACGAGTTCGGCACCGCCGGCGGCACGCCCTACGGGCTGCTCGTCACCGACTTCGAGTTCAGCCAGCATCCCGACGACGTCAATCTGCTCGCCGGCCTGGCGGAGGTGGCGACGGCGGCATTCGCACCGCTCGTCGCGACGCCGCGGCCCGAACTGCTCGGCCTCGATTCCTTCGCCGATCTGGAGAACGTGCCGCTGCCGACGGCTGCCCAGGCGGGGCCGGAGTTTCTCAAGTGGCGCGGGCTCCGCGAACGGGACGAGTCGAGGTTCGTCGCGCTGCCGCTGCCGCGGGTGCTGTCGCGGCGGCCCTACGACGGCTGGCTCGGCCGGCCGCAGGCGGCCGGCGCCGCGGAGGCCACCTGGGCGAAACGCGGCTTCCGCTACCGCGAGGTCGTGGACGGCGCGGGCACCGCCGGGCGGCCGTGGATGAGCGCCGCGTGGCCGCTGGCGGCGGTGATCGTGCGGGAGTTCGGCCGGTCGGGCTGGTTTTCCGACATCCGCGGCGCGTCGCGGGGCCTGGCGGGGGGCGGACTCGTCGAGGATCTTCCGACCGACGGGTTCGACGGTCTCGACAACGCCGCGACGCTGCGCGGGCCGACGGAGTCGTTCGTGACCGACGAACTGCAGCAGGAGCTCGACGCCGCCGGCCTCGTGCCGCTGTGTGCGACGGGCCCCGACGGCAAGGCCGTGTTCCACAGCAACGCCACGCTCCACCGCCCGGAGGCGTTCGACAGCCCGGCGGCCTCGATGAACGCCCGCGTGTCGGCGATGCTGCAGTATGTGCTGTGCGCCTCGCGGTTCGCGCACTATCTCAAGGTGCTCGCGCGGGACAAGCTCGGCAGTTTCACCGAGGCGCCACAGTTCGAGCGGTTCCTGTCGCAATGGGTCAACCAGTACGTCACGCCCGACGACCAGGCCTCCGCCGAGACGAGGGCCCGCATGCCGTTGCGGGCCGCCTCCGTGGAGGTGCGCGAGGAGCCGGGCACGGCGGGGGCCTTCCGCGTCGTGATGCGGCTGCAGCCCCACTTCCAGATCGATCGGCTCGACGCCACGCTCAAGCTCGTCTCGACCGTGCGCAAGACGAATTCCCGCTAGGCCCCACCACCCGCAAGCCACCACGAAAGGACGATGCCATGACGACCGCCCATGACTGCCTGAAAGCCGGAGACCTCACCGCTGCGACCGCCGCGGCCACAGCCGCGGTGAAGGCCGCCCCGAAGAGCCTGGAAGACCGCTGGCTGCTCGCGGAACTCCTGATCCTCGGAGGACAGTTCGACCGGGCCGACGCACAGTTCGACACGATGATGACGCTCGAGCCGCGGGTCGCGGTGGCGGCCGCGCCGATCCGCCAGCTCCTGCGGGCCGAGGCGGCGCGGCGGCAGTTCTTCGACGAGGGCCGCGTGCCGGAACTCCTCGACGGCGCGGGGCAGCAGGTGCGCGACCGGCTGGAGGCGTTCGTGCTCCTGCGGGCCGGGCGGCCCGCCGAGGCGGGCGCGGTCGCCGCCCGGGCGGAGATCGCCCGCCCGGCCCTGCCGGGATCGGTCACCGTGGGCGGCGTCGAGCGGCCCTTCACCGACTTCCGCGATCTCGACGACGTGACGGCGGAGGTTTTCGAGGTGCTGACCCAGACCGGCAAGTATTACTGGATCGAGATGGCGCGGATCGGGAGCGTCGAGTTCGAGCCGCCGGCCCGGCCGCTCGACCTCGTGTGGCGGAAGGCGCGGCTCGTGGTGCCCGACGCCTTCGAGGCCACCGTGCACCTGCCGGCCGTCTACGGCACGCTCACCAACGCCGACGACGCCTCGCGGCTCGGCCGCCGCACGGAGTGGATCGGCGGGGAGAGCGACGCCGTGGTGGGCGTCGGCCGCCGCTCTTTTCTGCTGGACGGGGACGAAGAAATCGACATGATGGGCGTGGAGAGTCTGCGGTTCAATCTGGCCGACCCGCCCAGCGGCTGACGCAAAAACAGACGGGCACGCATCCAACGACGCATCCATGAACTACGCCATTTTTTTTGCCGGCAGTGGCCAGGAAGTCCGCGACACAAAACTTGTCTACCACGACTGGGCGACCAGGCTGGCGTCGTGCGGTTACTCCACGCTGCTCTGCGACGGGGTTGGCAAATTCGCAGGCACCTCCGGCACGACAGGTTCCGGCTGGGCGAAGATCATCCAGCACGCGATGACGTGGCTCGAGGCCGGTGCGAAGGGCGGAGGCAATCCCGAGAAGGTCGTCGTCGTCGGGATGAGTCGTGGCGGCGTGCAGGCCGTGATCTGTGCAAATTGCTTGAAGACGAGATTCCCCCGCGCCCAGGTGTTTGTGTTCGCCATCGATCCGGTGCAGGGGTATCACGCGGTCAACGAAGGGTCTTTTGATTTGCGCGCTGACAGGAAGTGGTTCAGCTCGTTGCGTGCGCGTGAATCTCGTGACGAGCTGAGAGATGCCTACGGGCTCACCGCCGACGCCCCCAAGACGATCCCCGATAACGTGGTCATGTATCTTTCGGTGCTGGCACAATTTCGCGGCAGCGATCGGGGTATGAAGTGGGGTTTCACGCCACAGAGCCCCACGTTGCAGAACATGACCTGCCGCGCGCAGTTCAGCAAGGTTTACGAACTACCCGGCGACCATTCTTCCGGTGTGCAGTCGGGAAAGAATAGCGACGGCAGCGCGCACGCCAACGCATCGAGCAGGCATGCTCGCGGGCTCGTGACCTGGGAGATGTTTTCCCACTGGCTGGTCCAACAAGGTTTCGCGAGAGTCACCCGCGTGGGCGAGTTTACGGCGCTCGACAAATACTGCCTGATCGCCAACGAGGATCTTGCGGGCGTGCAGATCGACGGGAATCAGTCGGGCTTCAGTTTTCTCCGGGCCTCGAAGTTCGATGGCTTCGACGCCACGGCAGACTCCCGGTTTCTCAAAGGACGAGGACACCTGGTGCGATCGTCGCAGGTCGCGGACGGACGAGGCTGTTTCGTCAACGAGAGGCATTGGGACATCTACCAAGCCGTCAGGGCCCCGTTGCGGATCGAGGCAAGAAATCCACGGAGTGGGATTTTGGCACAGTGCCCGAACATTCTCCCGTGGCTGGCGAGCAGAAAGGGTTTCAACCGCGTGTCGTGGGCCGACATCGAAACACTTTTGAGTTGGTGATGCGGCCGCGACTCGTCAGCCGACGGAGATCACGATTCCCTGCCGCAGGAGCTCCGGCAGCACCGTGGCGAGAAACTCGCCGCAGATCTCCTGGCAGGCGTGCACGAGTTCGCCGCGGTCGGTGATCGGCCGGCCCGTCGTGTGCTCGCGGAGATGCTTGTCGGCAGCGATCAGGCGGTCGGCGAGCTTCAGGGGCAGTGTATCGCTGCCGCCGGTCGTCAATTCGTCCAGGATCGCGGCGTGAAGGTCGCCGATCTCGTTGGCGGCACCGGTCAGCGTGCTGGCCAAGGCCACCTGCTCGTTGGCCAGATTCTCGCGGACGAGCGCACGGCGGTTGAACGGGAGCGGGATGTCGAGGCTTCCCGGGGCGATCGATTCGAGCGGCGGAATCGGGTCGATCACGGGCCCGCCCTCGACCCGCAAGAGCCCCGTCGCCACGCCGAGGTCGATCGCCTCGACGATGTCCGCAGGCGGGAATGCCGCGAGTTCGGCCGCAGCGAACAGGTCGGTGAACGTCCAGCCGCGGTCGCCCATCAGGCCGAGCAATTCTTCATGGGGCGGGCCGGCGAGCCCGGCCGTCACGGCGCCGTATTTCACGGTGTGGGGCAGCGTCGCGTTGCGGATCGCCTTGCGGAAGTGGAGATCGGGGGCCGCCGCCACCCGCTCCGCCGGCGACCATGTCTCCCTCGGCGTCGCTGAAAACAGATCCCAGCGAAACATCGCGTTGATGTGGAAGTCTTTGAGAGTCTCGGTGGCCGCTATGTCGAGGCCGGCGAACTGCGGGCCGAACTGCGGCGGGGAGCACAGCGGCACGTGGTTGTGGTGGTAGGTGGCGCGGCCGGCGTGGCTAAGGCCGAGGCCCGCGAACATGCCGATCACGTCGGCGGCGTCGAAGGCGGCCCAGTGCTCGTTGAGATACTCGTGGGCCACGTAGTGCGGATCGGCCTTCAGGAGCCGATCGACGAGCTGGGCGGCGAGCGGCTGATCGTGAAACAGGGGGATGTCGGCCGCTCGCAACGCGGCGACCTCCGCGAGCGCGGCCCGCACGCGGGCGAGGCTGTCGCCATCCACGCGGGCGGCGAAATGCCTGATCAGCGAACGCACCGGCAGGAGGCTGGCCCAGCCCGGCATGCAGTTGTAGGTGACTTCGGCGATGCCGCCGGCGGCGAGGTGCCGCCTGAGGATGCCGAAGATCGACTCCCGCGTCTCCGGGCTGACCCAGCTGAAGACACCGTGCAGGGCGATGATGTCGAACTGCCCGAGGTCGGTGGGAAGATGGGCGAAGTCGGTGCCGAGCACGCGGACGTTTCCGAGCCCCGTGGCGGCGACCTCCCGGCGCATGTGCTCGACGTGCGCGGGAAGAAAATCGACACCCGTGAACTCGCCGGCCGGATTCGACGCGGCGAGGGCCAGGAGCGTGGTACCGAAGCCGCAGCCGAGTTCGAGGAGGCGGAGGCCGGGGCCGCCCGCGGGAGGCCGGACGCCGTTGAGCGCGGCCACGTAGCGGATCCGGGCCGGAGCCATGAAGGGGTAGTAGCCGGGGAGGTACGCGACGTCGCTCACGTAGCCGTCGGCATGGGCGGGAGACGTGGTCATGGCGGGATCTCGGCGCGGCCGGCGGAGGAGAGGTTTGGGTATAGTCTAGTCGGGGCCGCGTCCGGGCCCCTCGTCGAGGAGCCATCCTGTGGAACCAGCCCTGACCGGGGAGACGCCGCTCGTCCCCAGCCTGCTCGATCGCCTGCTGGACGACGATCCGGCCGTGAGCCGCGAGCCGCCGTGGCGGCAGGCGGCCGTGATCGCGAGCGTCCGCGCGGGACTGTGCCGGGATCTCCGCGACCTGCTCAACGCGCGGCGGTATCTGTCGGACGCGGTCGATCGCTACCCCGAGGTCGCCTCGTCGCTGGCCAACTACGGGCTGCCCGACCTGCAGAGCCTGGAGATCCGCGAAGACCACGCGCTCCAGTCGCTATGCCGCTCGATCGAGGAGACGATCCGGCGGTTCGAACCGCGGCTGCAGGACGTGCGGGTGGCTCCGCGGGGCGACGACGGAGGCCAGCGGCCGGCCGACCGCCGGGTGCGATTCGACATCGAGGCGGTCCTGACGGTGGAGCCGCTGCGGGAGCCCGTGCTCCTGACGTCGGCCCTCGACGTCAACAGCGGGGAGTTCGAAGTGGAGAGCCGGCGATGAACGACGACATGCTGCCCTACTACGAGCGGGAACTGGGCATCCTGCGGGTGTTGGCGTCGCAGTTCGCGGAACGGCATCCGAAGGTCGCCGCGCGGCTCCGGCTGGGCCGCGACGAATCCCGCGACCCGCACGTCGAGCGGCTGCTGCAGGGCGTGGCGTTCCTCTCGGCCGACGTGCAGAAGCGGCTCGACGACGATTTCCCCGAGCTCACCGACGGCCTGCTCGACCTTCTCTACCCGCACTACCTGCGGCCCGTTCCCTCGATGGCGATCGTTCGCATGGCGATCGACCCCAAGCAGGCGGCGCTCACGGCGGGCTACGTCGTGCCCCGGGGCACGGAACTGCAGACGGAGGAGGTGGACGGCGAGCGATGCACCTACCGCACCTGCTTCACGACGCGGCTGTGGCCGCTGAGGATCAGCGGCGTGCAGCTCGGCGGCCCGCCGTTCACGCTCCCGCTCGTGCCGCCGGTCGCGACCGCCGCCGTGCTCTCGCTCGACGTGGAGACGCTCTCGCCGGACGTCCGGATCTCGCAGATGGCGCTCGGCTCGCTGCGGCTCCATCTCCACGCGGACGCCGGCCAGCCGATCGCCGAACTCTACGAACTGCTGCTGACGCGGTGCGCGGGCGTGGTGCTGTTCCGCGACGCCGCCGACCCGGCCCCGGTGGTGCTGCCGAAGGAGTCGCTCGTGCCGGCCGGCTTCGCGGCCGACGAGGCGGCGTTGCCGGACGACGCCCGCGTGTTTCCCGGCTATCGCCTGCTGACGGAGTTCTTCGCGCTCCCCCAGAAATACCTGTTCGTCGATCTGGTCGGCCTCACGCCCGAGCGGCTCGCCGGGTTCGGGCCGAGCATGCGGGTGGCGGTGCTCCTCACCGAGACGAGCCGCGAACTGGAGCGCGTGGTGGGGCCGGGGGCGGTCTACCTCGGGTGCACGCCGATCGTGAATCTCTTTGCGCAGCGGTTCGATTCGGTGCAGGTGGACGGCCGTGCCGGCGAGGTCTGCCTCACGCCCGACTCGCGCCGGCCGCGGGCGATCGAGGTCTACTCCGTCGAGGGCGTGCAGGTGAGCGAGCCGGGCGGCGATCCGGCCGACGTGCGGCCCTTCTACGCCGTCAGCCCCGCGTCCCCCACGCTCGCCAGCGACGCCGCGACGTCGGCCCGGCTCCGCTGGCTCGCCGTCCGCCGGACGCATCGCGAGCCGCGGCCCGACGGCGGCCTCGATGCGGCCAGCGACACCTGGCTGTCGCTCGTGAACGACTCGGGCGGGCCGGCGGCCGTCGCCGGGCTCACGGCGCACGCGCACGGCCTGTGCACCAACCGCAACCTGCCGGCGCGGCTGCCCTTCGCGGTGGATCGTCCCCGGCTGCAGTTCCGCGACGGCCAGGGGCCGGTCGGCACCATCACGTGTCTCACGCGGCCCACGGTGGCGTCGCGGACCCAGCCCGGGCGCGGCGCCGCGTGGCGGCTGGTGTCGCACCTGTCGCTGAACCACCTTTCGCTCGTCGATGGCGGCGACGGCCAGGCCGCCAAGGCGCTGCGGGAGATGCTCAGGCTCTATCTCGCCGCCGATTCCGACGACTTCGAGCAGCGGCGCCGGTGGATCGAGGGGATCGTGGCGGTGTCGAGCCGGCGGGTGGCCGCCCGCGTGGGCGGCGAACGCGGCGGCGTCTGCCAGGGATTGGAGGTCCGCCTGGAACTCGACGACAGCCGGTTCGACGACCACGCCGGCTATCTCTTCTCGGCCGTGATCGAGCGGTTTCTGGGCGGCTGGGTGAACGTCAATTCCTTCACGCGGCTCGTCGCCACGTCGCGCCAGCGGGAACGCCGCAAGGAGCAATGGACCTGGCCGCCGCGGGCCGGAGCCGAGGTGCTGGCATGACGGCCGCCGGGCCCCGGGGCGACGCGGACGGCGCCGCCGAGGATGGCGATCTTCCGCGGCTCGTGCGGGACCTGCTCGCGCGGCCGCAGCAGTTCGAGCTGTTTCAGGCCGTGCGGCTGGCGGAGTGGGAGGCGGCGGCCAGGGCCCGCCGCCACAGCGCGCCGCTGCCGGCCCCGGTCGGGGGCATGGCGGGCGGCGTGGGCGTGACGTCGCCGGTGCGGTTCCACGCCGCCGCTTCACTCGGGTTTCCGGGAGGCGCGATCACGCGGGTCACATGCGAGCCCCCGGATGCCCCGGAGCGGCCGGAGGTGTTCCACCTCGAGCTGGCCTGCTTCGGATTCCTCGGGCCGGCCGGAACGCTGCCGCGGCATTACACCTCGCTCGTCATGGAGCGGTATCGGCGTCATCGCGACACGACGCTGCGGGAGTTCCTCGACATCTTTCTCCAGCGGCTGGCGCCGCTGTTGTATCGCGCGTGGGCGAAGTATCGGCCCGCGATCCAGCGCGAACAGACGCTTGCCCGGGGCGTGTCGGCGCCGTGGGACGAGGCGGCGAGCACGCCGCGGGACCCGGTCACGGCCGTGGTGGCCTCGCTCACCGGCCTCGGAGGGACGGCCCTCGACGGCCGCATGCAGGCGTCGGACCTCGCGGTGTTCGCCCATGCCGCCCATTTCGCGAGACGGCCGCGGTCGGCGGAGTGCCTCCAGCAGATGCTCGGCGACGTCGTCGGCACCCGCGTCCGCGTCGTGCAGTTCGTCGGCCGCTGGCTGCGACTGGAGCCCGCCGACCTGACCCGGCTCGCCGGTGGCGGCACGTCGGAGGGACACCACGCGCGGCTGGGCGTCGATACGATCGCGGGCAACAGGGTGTGGGACGTGGCCTCCACGCTCGAGGTGCGGCTGGGGCCGCTCGACGACGTCGGGTTCCGCAGCCGGCTGCCGGGGGGGCCGCTTTTGGCGGCGCTCGGCGACTTCATCCGCCTGTACGTCGGCCCGGAGTTCCACGTGCAGATCAGGCTCGCGCTCGCCGCCGCCGACGTGCCCGCGTGTCGCCTCGGGGGCCGGCCGATCGACGACCGCGGCCTCCCGAGCGGGACGCGACTCGGCTGGACGTCGTGGCTCGTCGGCGCCGCGGGCGCCGACACGGATCGCGACGATCCGGCCTTCGTGGTCACCGCGTGAGTTGCTGGACACCGTTCGATGAGCGGGGTACCTTCAGGCGCCGCCGTGGGAGGGCCACGAGGCTTTTCCATGGGTGAGATGCAATGGCCGGGCTCGATCTCCGCGGACTCATCGGCAAGCTGAATCCCGTCTGCCAGCGGGCACTCGAGGGGGCGGCGGGCCTGTGCCTGTCGCGAACCAACTACAACGTCGAGATCGAGCACTGGCTGGTGAAACTGCTCGAGCAGCCCGGCAACGACATCTGCCTGCTGCTCAAGCACTTCGAGATCGACCAGGGGCGGGTGCTCGCCGACCTCACGAAGTCGATCGACCGCCTGAAGACCGGCAACGCGCGGCCGCCGCTGTTGTCGCCCGAGGTGTGCGACCTCATCAAAGAGGCCTGGCTCACGGCGAGCGTGGACCACGGCGAGCAGGCCGTCCGGGGGGCGTGGCTGCTGTTGGCCCTGCTCTCCGACGAGTCGCTGGCGCGGCGGGCGGTGGCGGCGTCGGACGAGTTTCGCCGGATCGCTCCCGATGTTCTCCGCGTCGAGGCGGCCCGCGTGTTTCCCCGATCGACCGAGTCGGACTACATGCCCGGAGCGGGCGACGCGGCGGCCGGCGCGTCCGCGGCCGAGCCCGGGACGGCGGGGGGCGGCAAGCCCACGAAGACCCCCAGCCTCGACCAGTTCACGATCGATCTCACCGCCCGGGCGAAGGCGGGCGCGATCGATCCGGTGCTCGGCCGCGAGGCGGAGGTCCGCCAGATCATCGACATCCTCACCCGCCGCCGCCAGAACAATCCGATCCTCACCGGCGAGGCCGGCGTGGGCAAGACGGCCGTCGTGGAGGGATTCGCCCAGCGGATCGCCAGCGGCGACGTCCCCGAGCCGCTCAAGAACGTGCAGCTGCGGACGCTCGACCTCGGCCTGCTCCAGGCCGGGGCCGGCGTGAAGGGGGAATTCGAGAACCGGCTCAAGGGCGTGATCGAGGAGGTCAAGAAGTCGCCGACCCCGATCATCCTGTTCATCGACGAGGCCCACACGCTCATCGGCGCCGGCGGGCAGGCCGGCCAGGGCGACGCGGCGAACCTCCTCAAGCCGGCGCTGGCCCGCGGCGAACTGCGGACCGTCGCGGCGACGACCTGGGCCGAATACAAGAAGTATTTCGAACGCGACGCCGCCCTCGCCCGGCGATTCCAGGTCGTGAAGGTCGAGGAGCCGACCGACGACATGGCCTGCCGGATGCTGCGGGGGATGGTGGCCACGCTCGAGAAGCACCACCGCGTCACGATCCTCGACGAGGCGGTCACCGAAGCGGTGAAGCTCTCGCGCCGCTACATCCCCAGCCGGCAGCTGCCCGACAAGGGCGTGAGCCTGCTCGACACCGCGTGCGCGAAGGTCGCGATCGGCCAGGCCGCGACGCCGCCGGCCATCGAGGACGCCCGCCGCAGCCTCGACGCGATCGGGATCGAGCTCGACATCCTGCGTCGCGAGCAGGCGACTGGGGCCGACCATGCCGCCGCCATCGCGGAGCTCGAGACCCGGCGAGCGGAGATCGGCGGCACGCTCGCGGCCCTCGAAAAGCGGTTCGCGGAGGAGTCGGCCTTGGTCGAGCAGATCCGGGCGGAGCGATCGACGCTCATCGCCGCGATCGACGCCGCCGCCGAGCGGCCCGGCGAGGCCTCGGCCGACGTCGAGCAGCGCCGGGCCGCACTCATCGCGCTCGAGGAAAAGCTGCGGACGCTGCAGGGGGAGCATCCGCTCGTGAGCCCGTGCGTGGACGGTCAGACGATCGCCGAGGTGATCGCCGGCTGGACGGGCATTCCGGTGGGCCGGATGGTGTCGGACGAGATCCGCGGCGTCCTGGAGCTGAAGCAGCGGCTCGAGGAGCGGGTCGTCGGCCAGTCGCACGCACTCGAGACGATCGCCGAGCGGATTCGGACGGCCCGGGCCGGCCTGACGGACCCCAAGCGGCCCACGGGCGTGTTTCTCCTCGCGGGCACCAGCGGCGTGGGGAAGACCGAAACGGCCCTCGCGCTCGCGGAGCTGCTCTTTGGCGACGAATCGAACATGACGGTCATCAACATGAGCGAGTTCAAGGAGGAGCACAAGGTTTCGCTCCTCATGGGCTCGCCGCCCGGCTACGTCGGCTACGGCGAAGGCGGCGTGCTCACCGAGGCGGTGCGGCGCCGGCCCTACGGCGTGATCCTGCTCGACGAGATGGAGAAGGCCCATCCCGGCGTGCAGGACATCTTCTATCAGGTGTTCGACAAGGGCAGCATGAAGGACGGCGAGGGCCGCGACATCGACTTCAAGAACACCGTGATCATCATGACGACCAACCAGGGGACCGACACGGTGATGAAACTGTGCGCCGACCCCGACACGCGGCCCGACCCGGAAGGGCTCGGCGAGGCGTTGCGGGACGATCTGCTCAAGGTGTTCAAGCCCGCGTTCCTCGGCCGGCTCACGGTGATCCCCTACTACCCGCTGCCCGACGACGTGATGCGGTCGATCTGCGAGCTCAAGCTGGGCTCGATCCGGAGGCGGCTGGTGGCCGCCTACAAGGCGGACTTTTCATGGTCGCCCGAGGTGGTGTCGGCCGTCGTGGACCGCTGCCACGAGGTGGACAGCGGGGCCCGCGTGATCGACCGGGTGCTTTCCGGCACGATGCTGCCGGAATTGTCCACGCGGCTGCTCGGCAGGATGGCCGAGGGGGCCGCCGTCGGGGAAGTCGGCGTCGGCTGGGATCCGGCCGCCGCCTCCTTCACCTACGACATCCGCTAAAAAGGGGCTTTTCCCCGGGAAAAAATCCACGCAAAACTTTCGCGTACCGCACGAGAATAGTGTGTCGGCAGGCGTCATGGCGAGTGACGCCCGCCGGCACGGGACACGCCCTCGGGGGCGTTTTCCCACCTCCCCGCTCGCCGCATGAAAGGACACTCCCATGGCACTTTACATCAAGATCGACGGGATCGACGGCGAGTCCACCGATTCCAACCACAGCAAGTGGATCATCGCCGACTCGGCCTCGCTGCCCATTTTTCGCTCGATCCCGGGCGGTGCCGTCGATCAGCAGCGGACCAAGGGCGAGACGACGCTCGGCGACATCACCTTCGTGCGGCAACTCGACAAGTCGTCGCCCAAGTTGATGGAGGCGTGCGCCCTCGGCAAGTTCAACAAGGCAGTGACGGTCGAATTCACCTCGACGATGGGCGGCAAGACCGAGACCTACCTGAAGTGGGCGCTGGAGAATGTGATCTTCACCGGCTACTCGGTCCACGGCAACTCCTCGGGTGAACCGCTGCCGAGCGAGCAGGTGAGCGTGAACTTCACCAAGATCACCTACACCTACACCGAGTACGACCCCAAGAACGGCTCGAAGAAGGGGAACGTGGAGTCGAAGTACGAGCTGGGTGCAAACAAGTCGTAGCGGTCGGCCGCCTGCGACGGTGCGAGACGGCGGCTGGGGCTCCGGCGGAAATACCGCCGGAGCCCCGAGCCCGCCTGAAAGGAGGTTGTCGTGTCAGCATCACGAAACGGGTTTGCAAAGTTCGGCGACTTCGAGGGGGAGAGTTCCGACTCGAAGCACAAGGGCTGGAGCCTGATGCAGTCGCTGTCGGCGCCGTTGGCGCGGATCACGGGAGGATTCGAGCAGAGCGAGCGGGCCCTCGGGGCCACCGCGGTCGGGAACGCCGTGATCGTCAAGGACGTGGACAGCGCGACCGTGAAGATCCAGAAGGCGTGCGTGACGGGACAGAAGCTCTCGAAGGTCAAGGCGGAGATGTGCACCGCCGTCGAGGGGGCGCTCGAGCCGTTCCTGGCCTACGAGTTCGAAAACGTGATCGTGACCGGCTACGACGTGGACGGCTTCAACCAGCCTCCGACGGAGCGGGTGACCTTCAGCTACACGAAGGTCACATGGACCTACACGAAATTCGGCCCGACGGGGGCGAGCCAGGGCAAGGTGACCGACTCGTTCACGATCGGTGCCGGCGGCAAATGAACGAAACGGGGTGAGCCATGGCATCGTACACGCAGGACGGCCAGCCGCTCGCGATCGAGACCCCGCTCGGCAAGGACAAGCTGCTGCTCGAGTCGTTTGCCGGCGAGGAAACGCTCGGGGGAATGTTCCTCTTCCGGCTCGCCTGCCTGAGCCGCGACGACCAGCTCGACGACAAGAAGCTCGTGGGGAAGCAGGTGAGCTTCCGGGTCAACCGCGCCGACGGCTCGCCGCGGTGGTTCACCGGATACGTGAGCCGGTTCAGCTGGGTCGGCCGGGATGACGAACTCACCCGCTGGCGGCTGGACGTCGTGCCGGGGCTGTGGTTCACCACGCTCACCAGCGACTGCAAGATCTTCCAGCAGAAGTCGGTCCCCGACGTGCTGTCGGCCGTGCTCGGTGACACGAGCGAGATCACGCTCTCGAAGAAGCTTACCGGCAGCCACTCGCCGTGGGAGTACTGCGTGCAGTACCGCGAGACCGACCATGCGTTCGTGCAGCGGCTGATGGAATTCGAGGGCATCGGCTATCACTTCGAGCACGCCCAGGGGTCGCTCAAGATGGTGCTCTCCGACTCCAACTCCGCCTTCACGGCCTGCGGCGACTCGAAGGTCGATTCGGTGCAGTCGTTCTCCTCGCCCGACAAGCCCGGGCAGCTCCTCGAGTGGGAGCACGTCTTCGGCTACTGCCCGGGCAAGCACGCCCAGACCGACTACAACTTCCAGCAGCCGACCACCGATTTGCTCGTCACGAGCAAGGGGAAGAGCCCGTATTCCGGGGCCGACAAGGCCGAACTCTTCGACTATCCCGGCGACTACACGAAGAAGCCCGACGGCGAGTCTTCCGGCAAGTGGCGGATCGAGGCGGAGGAGGTGCAGGCGAGCGTGGCGACGGGCTCGAGCACCTGCCGGACCTTCTCGCCGGGCTACACCTTCTCGATCGGCTCGCATCCCAACCCGGCGGAGAAGGGCAAGAAGTACCTGCTCGTGAAGGTCGCGCACCGGGCCGGCAATCGCGGGGCCTACCAGACGTCAGGGCAGGTCGATCGGGCCTTCGAGTACGAGAACTCGTTCGAGTGCATCCCTGCCGAGACGCCCTGGCGGCCGCGGCGGGTGACGCCGTGGCCCGCGGGCACGGTCCAGACGGCCGTGGTCGTCGGTCCGTCGGGCGAGGAGATCTACACCGACGAGTTCGGCCGCGTGAAGGTGCAGTTCCACTGGGACCGCTACGGCAAGAACAACGAACAGAGCTCCTGCTGGATCCGCGTGGCCCAGTCGCTGGCCGGGCCCCAGTTCGGCACCCAGTTTCTTCCGCGGGTCGGGATGGAGGTTGTCGTGTCGCACCTCGACGACGATCCCAACCGACCGCTGGTCACGGGCGTGGTGTACAACGGCCAGAACAAGCCCCCGTTCACCCTGCCAGGGAAGGCCGCCCAGAGCGGCCTCCAGACCCGCAGCACCAAGCAGGGGCAGACCGCCAACGCCAACCAGCTGATCTTCGACGACACGAAGGGGTCGGAACTCGTCACCCTCCACGCCGAAAAGGACTTCACGAGGGTCGTCGAGAACGACGACACGCTCGAGGTCGGCTTCGACACCAAGAACAAGGGTGATCGGACCGTGAAGATCTACAACAACCTCACCGAGAACGTTGGGGCGAGCGGGTGTGCCGACGGCTCGCGATCGCTGACGGTCTACAAGGACAACCAGACGACCGTCTCCACCGGCAACGACACCCATACCGTCAGCAAGGGCGACGCGACCTTCGAGGTGACCAAGGGCAAGCACACGGTGACCGTCGGCGGCAGCCAGACGAACACCGTCGGCGACGGTCACACGCTCACCGTGAAGTCGGGCGATCACTCCGTGCAGGTAAAGTCGGGCAGTGGCACGCTGAAGGCCACCAGTTGGACCATCCAAGGTCAGCAGTCGATCACACTCAAGGTGGGCAGCAATTCGATTGAAATCAGCACCTCGGGCATCACGATCAACGGGACGAACGTGACCGTGAAGGGCAGCCTCGCCGCCACGGTGCAGGGCGCGCAGGCCACCGTGAAGGCGTCGGCGATGCTCCAGGCCAAGGGTTCGATCACGATGATCGGCTGATCCGCCGCCGATCGCAGAAAGGACCGCACACACCAATGTCCGATACGCAGTATGAAATGTACCCCGATGCGGAGGCGGCACGCACGCGGCTCGCTTCCGCCGATCTCGGCCCGGAGGCGGCCCTCGCGCTGCCAACCGACGAAACCCTGCTCGACAACGGCTCGCTGGTGCCGGCCGCGCGACGGCTGCTCGCACAGGGGCTCGCCGAGGATGCCGCCAAGGTGCTGGGGCAAGCGCTCACCAGGCGGGCTGCCGCATGGTGGGTCTGCCGGATCGCCCGAGACGAACCGGACGGCCCGGCGGCCCGAGAAATGCCGGCGCTGGAGGCAGCCGAGTCGTGGGTGCGCACGCCGGAGCAATGGCGGGCCTACGCCGCCCAGGCGTCGTCCGAGGAGGTCGGCCTGACGTCGCCCTCCGGCTGTGCGGCCCTCGCCGCTTTTCTGGCAGGCGATGCGATCTCTCCGCCAAACGTTCCCGTCGTCGCGCCCCCTGCCCATGGGCCGGGAATCGTCGCAGCCGCAGCCGCAGTGCTCGCGGCAGAGCGACGCCGGCCCGCGGAGGCCGAAGCCCGCCTGGCCGCGCTTCTCGCCCTCGGCTTCGCCATCGCGGCGGGGGCCGACTCGTGGAATGAAGCCGCTCTCACCAGCCGACAGGGAGTGTCCTGATGGGCCAGCCCGCCGCACGCGTGACCGACATGCAGACCTGCCCGATGTTCACGGGGCCCGTGCCTCATGTGGGCGGCGTGCTGGCCGCACCGGCCGCGTTCACGGTGCTGATCGGCGGCCTGCCGGCGGCCCAGGTGGGCACGATGGGAATCTGCGTCGGACCGCCCTGCACGGTCGTCAAGGGGAGCGCCACGGTGATGGTGGGGGGCAAGCCAGCCGCGCGTATGGGCGACAGCACCAGCCACGGAGGCGTGATCACGCTCGGCTGCCCAACCGTGCTGATCAGCTGACAACGCAGCGCGGGTCAGCCAGCCAGTCGCCACCAGATCACGCCGACGACGCCGATGACGAGTGCGATGTCGAGCGCACCGAGCACGCGGCCAAGAATCTGGCAGTTGCGGTCGTGGACGAGCCGGCGGCGGTTCCATTCGAGTTCGCCCTGCACGGCCACCGCCCGTTCGAGCATGCCGCGGACGAAGCAGTCGGGCCCGGTGCCCGATGACGCGGCGACGAAGTAGCTGCCGGCGACCGGCGGCGGGCCGGTGGTCGGATCGGCGAGCGCGACGACTCGCTGGAGAAGCGTCGCCATGGTCGTGCCCGCAGTGAGCCGCAGCCGGCAGACCAGGTCGATCAGGGCCCGGTTGATCGCCGACTGCTGGAGGGATTGTGGCAGGAGGAGGTGGTCGCTCACCCGGTCGATAAGCGCGCCGCAGGTGGCGACGGCGAGGTCGTGCGCCTGGGGGTGCGACACCGGCAGGCCGGCGGGCCAGGCCGTGCCCAGGGCGGCTTGGCGCTCATGGGGGGGGATCGTCGTGATCAGCTCACGGCACCCCGGCACGCCCTCGAGCCCGCGCCAGGCGATCGTCACCGGGGCCCGCAGCCCGACGGTGCCGTAAATTGTCTGGAGGTCGGCGCTCACGGCGGCCCCGAGCGCGGCCGTCGCGGCCGTTTCGCCGTCGCCGAACGGCAGCACGACCACCACGCCATTGAGCGAGGCGACCGGCTGCCGGGCGGTCTGGAGCCATGCGCACAGCGTGCGCAGCCGCTCGGCCGCCGCCTGCTCCGTGGCGTCGTCGAGCCGGTGCCGGGGGACGACGCTGCCGCGCCACGCGTCCGCCGTAGGGGCCGACGCGTCATCTCCACCGATCTCGGCCGGGGCGGCCGTTCCGACGGCCGGCCCGCTCCCATTGAGGAGGGCGCAGGTCGCACCGATCCCGGAGAGGCTGACGAAGATCGCGTCGGCGCTGGCGTAGGCGTGCAGCGGCGCGCTGCCTGCCGGAGCCCACTTCACGAGCAGGGTTCCCGGAACAGCATTCATCAACGTCTGCTCATCGTCGCGGCCGTCCAGGCCGACGACGAGGAACAGCGGCGTCGTGCGGATGTCGATGGCCTGGCGGTCGAGTTCCACGCGGGCTTCCTGCCAGGCGTTGTCGATATCCGGCCAGCGGGCGACGTCATGCTGCAGCCACAGCCGCGCAGCCAGAAACACGAGCGCCGGAACCACGAGCATCAGCACCAGCAGCGACGTGAACTTTCCCGGCGTCCACCAGGCCTGGAAGATGGGGATGCCGCCCGCGAGCAAGATGACCGCCAGGGCCAGCACGACGAGGAACGCCTGGAAGAGCGCGACCGCGACCGCGATCCTCCCCGCCAACGACAGGCCGAGGAACCAGCGCCCCAGGCTTGCGGCGCCGGCGAACGGCGCGGCGAGGCTCTGCAGCAGGACGTTCATGCACACGCTCCGTCGGGGCTGTTTCGCATCAGGAGATCACCCACGCCCACCAGCAGGTGACGGCCAGCAACGACACCAGCGCGATCGTCACGAGCGCGTGCCAGATCAGCCCGACCGCGTGGGGGAGTGGCGTCGCCCCCGGCAGGCCGACGGTCCGGGCCGGCGTCGTCGGCCGTCCGTCGCTGAGGCGAAGGCTCGAAACATTCGACCTCATCCACGCGTCGAGGGCTTCCGGCTTGTCGCGGAGGACGCCGCGAAATCCCATCACGACCGCCCCGGCATAGAGCGCCATCGCGTCCTTCTCCGGCAACGTCGCGGCCTTGGCGGCGCGGTCGAAGAACTCGGTCGCGCGACGCCGCGTGCCGAAGAGCTCGACCTCGATGGCATGGTTCTCCCACCACGTTCGGCCCGCCCAGGGAATCTCGACGATCATCAGGTCGTCGACCAGGGCCGCCAACGCGTAACTCGCGAGCTTCCATTCCTCGCCCCGCGGGCCGCGGGTCTTCGCCATCGCCGCTTCGAAGGCCGCCAGCATGGCCGTGCGTTCGGTCTCGGCCGACCGAGCCTCCCCTGCCGCGGCACGTTTGGCGAGATCAAGGATCGCGACCAGAAGGGGGGCGGCGGCGGTGGTGAACTCGGGGGACATCGTCGCCTCGTCGCGCGGTTCCCGGCGGCCCGTCAGGTGGGCACGGCGAACACCGCAAACTCCATGGTTGCGACCCGGCCTTCGTAGGCAACCTGGATCCGCCGTCGCCCAACCATTTCATCGGCGTTGAGGACCGAAGAATCGCGGACGCGGATCGCGAGGCTCTGCGACTGCTGCACCGCCTTGTAGGCGGGGCTGTCCGTGCCGATCCGGTAATAGAGCCAGCCGGAACGGGCCGGGAGGGCCCTTGGGGGCCGGTCGAGCGGAAACAGTTCGAGCCCGGGGAGCCCCATCCGGAACAGGCGATCGACCTCGTCGGCCCCGCCGAGCTTCCAGTCGAGATGGGCGTTGCCCGTGAGCAGGCGGTGGCATTCCGCCTCGGGAATGTCGCCGTGCAGGACGCCGATGTAGCACTGCCAGTCGGTCTGGAGCCACTTGGAGTCCATCGCCACCGAGAGCATCGCCGCGCTCGAGCCGGTGAAGTACCGCTGTTCGAATTCCAGCGCCACGACCCGGCCGATCATCACCTCGATCCGCGCCTTGACCGTGCGGAAGATCGTGGCGAGGTCGTCGTGGTCGTAGACCGGCAGTTCGCCGAGGGACCGCTGCGGCTCGAACACGGCCAACTGGCCGGCCACCCGGCAGAGTTCCGTGTAGGCGACCCGCGGGTGGATGCCCTGGGCGAACGCGACGGTGCGAAGCACGGACTGGGCCTCGAGGAGCTTCGAGAGCATCATCAGGCGATCGAGATCCCCCGGCTCGGAACTCGAGAAGCCGACCTGCCGATTGACGGCCTGCTCCGCGAGTACCTCGACCTTGCGGCTGACGAGGTCGTAGGTGCCGCGCACGACGTCGAGGCCGAGCGGCCCCCAGGCGTCGATCGCGAGCATCGGGGGAAAAAAGTCGGTGTCGATTTCGGGAGCGGCTTCGCGATTGCCGGCACGGCGGATCTGGGCCACCGGAAGCAACTCGAAGCCCGAGAGGTCGTCGGTGGAGAGTTTGAGTTGCACGTTGAGCCGGCGGAACTCCAGTTCGGCGTCGTTGCCGCCGGTGGTGTCGTCGGGCAAGGACCGCCGCACGACGATCGAGTGACTCGCCGCCTCGTCGCCGGGGGGCGCGACGTTCGGGCCGGCCGGGTCGAATTTCGGCACCGCCAGATAGACCCGAATCGTGTCCATCTCCTCGAGTGCCTGCCCAACCGCCGCGGAGAGCGATGCGACCTGCCGTCCCGCGGCGGCGAGATCGAGCCGGCCCGGTTCCTCCCCCGGCTCCAGCCACACGAGCGTGCCGTCGCGGAGCACGGCCTGGCACCGTCGCACCTCGAGTTTGCGGTTGGCAAGCGCAGCGGGGTCGATCTCCAATCGCACGAGCCCATAGGCACATGGATCGGCGGCGGCCATCGACAGCCCGAGTCGTTCGGCCCAGGCCCGCTCGAGCGCCTGGAAGTGGTGTGGCCGAAGGAACAGTCCCTCGGCCCAATGCACGTTCAGATGACGCATGAGTCGGTCGGTGATTCCAGGGGCTCCGCCCGCATCGTGCGGGGTCGATTCGGTTTACAAAATCGTGGGCGGAATCGTACCATGCTAGCGGAAACCGGCAATTCGCGTCGGCCGTGGTGATGCCGGCGGAGTCGGCTGGAAGGGACGCAGTGTGGCAAGCGCAGGGAACGGAGTTCCGCGACCAGGCGGCTGGAAGCCCGGGCCCCGCCGGAGTGTGGTCGCAACGCCCAGCCGGCGGCGGACGCTGGCCCTGATTCTGGCCGCCATCGCGGTGACGTGCGCCGCCGTCGTGCTCGGGCTGGTGCTCGGTCCGCTGTTCGCGTGGCAGACGGCGGTCGTCACCCTCGCGATCGACCAGTATCGGCTGGGCGTGCTCGCGCCGGTGCCGTTTTCGCAGGCCGACACCGCCGCCATCGAGGGTGCCATCCAGCGGGCGCCCGGGGTGGCCTTCGGCGGGAAGGCGATTGCAGTGGACGGCACGGAAACCGTCGATGGCATGCGCGATCTGTTGCTACCGAAGATGACGTCGCTCCCGCTCCGGGCAAAGGACGTGTTGATCGCCTACGTGCGGGGACAGACCCTCGCCGCCGTCCCGGTGTTCGACGCCGAAGGGATGCCGCTCGCCGACCCGGTTACCGAGCGGGCGTGCATCGTGGCCGCCGACTGCACGGTCCGGGGTGCCAGGCCGCGGGAACTGGTTCCGATCCGCGACATCGTCGAAGCGATCGGGGCCGCCGCGTCGCGGACCACGCTCGTCCTGATCGACCTTGGTGACATCCACTGGGACCCGCGGCTGGGCACGCTGGCGCATGTGGTGCCGCGTCTGCTCGACGAGGAGTTTGCCGCCGCCCAAAAAAAGGCCCGCGGAGACGTGTGGGTGCTCGGCTCACAGGACCTGTTCCAGGTCTCGGAGGTGAGCCTGTCGAGTGGGCGGACCTACTTCGGTCGGGCCGCCGAACTCGCGCTGTCCGGCGCCGCCGACGGCGATGGCTGCGGCGATAGTGACGGCCTCGTCGAACTCGACGAGGTCACGCGATTCGTCACGCGCTGGACGAGCGAGTGGGTGCGTCGCGCGTCGGGTGGCAGGCATCAGCAGACGCCGGTGCTGTGGAAACTCGGCATGGGCCGAGTCCCGGCCGAGGCGGTCCCGGCCTCGGTGGGGCTCGTGCGGGTGAGTCGCAAGCCGCCGGTGGCCGTTTCGAAGCCGGCGCTGGAGGCGGCCGCCCCGGCATCGGTCGAGCCAGCGCCGGCGGCCAAGCCTGCCGCGGTGACCGGCCTTGTCCCGGCGGCGCCGATCATCCGCGTCGCGGCCGAGCAGCCCCTTGCGCCAGCTGCAGCGGTGCCATCAAAGCCGGAGGCTGCGGCTCCTCCGGGATCCCCATCGCAGCCCAACGCACCGTCTGCGGAAGCACCGGCCCCGCCGCAGCCTGGCGACGCGCCCCCCCCGGCCGACAAGGCACCACCGGCCGACAAGGCGCCACCGGCCGACAAGGCGCCACCGGCCGACAAGGCGCCACCGGCCGACAAGGCGC
>JBBAVM010000006.1:0-23762 GCA_040397685.1 Pirellulales bacterium | reverse complement strand
CCACCGGCCGACAAGGCGCCACCGGCCGACAAGGCGCCACCGGCCGACAAGGCGCCGGACGGCAAGGCGCCGGACGGCAAGGCGGAATTGCCCGACGCCGGTCCGCTCGCGGACCAGCAACGTGCCGCGCCGCCCGCCGTCGGCCGCGCGGATGTCTGGAGCGGGCTTGCCCGCCTGGGGAAGCGCGGGGCGACGGTGCGGACCGGTCTCGGGGCTCGCCCTACGCTCGCTGACATGGCGCCACACGTCTGGGCCGAACTGTTCTCGCTGACGGCCGCCGTTGCGACCGCCGCGAAATCCGACGCCGGTGCGACGCGCGGGCCACAGACGCAGCTCGATGAGCTCGCGCAGGCTCTTGCGGAAGTGCCGCCGCCCGCGGGGCGCGACCGCCGCCTGGATCCCGGCAACGCAGCGCTCTCGGCCTGGTTGACGGCGGATGATGGCGGCGTGGTGCGATCTTGGTCGGAGGCCTCCCCACCACTGACGGCCGCACTCGCGGCGTTCACCGACGGGCTGTTCGTCGCCCGATCCACGCTCGACGTGCTGGGCAACTGCACCGGCGGCGCGAACGAATCCCCGATGGACCTGGGGGGCCTGGCCACGCTCATCGAAAAACTGGCGGTCTTGCGCGCCACCGTCGCCGAGAGCAACGCCTCCGGTGTGGCTGATGCGTCACAGTCTGAATTCCGCTCGCTGCCGGGCCTCACGCGGGCCGTCACCACGCAGACCGGGCTCATCGTGGACCAGATCAACCATGTGATCGACGGGTTGCTGGCGCGGGGGCCTGGAGAGCTCGCCGATCCCTTCTATCCGGCCTGTGTCGCAGCGCTGCGGAGCCCGGCCATGCTTCCCGCGCGGCGCGAGGCGTTGCTCCGGGTGCTGCAGTCGGAACGCACGCGGACCGACGCGTCAGCCGCCCGAGCCTTTGCCACCTGGAGCGGCGCCATGCCGCCGCGGCCTGAATATGGCCGGATCGAGCGGGGCCATCTGGCGTCGATCGCCGCGCTTGCCGGCAATCTGATCGCGTTGGTCGGGGATGCGGTCGTGCCACGGGGCGCGACGGCGGAAGGCTCGGTGTCGGCGTCGCGTATCGCCGGTCGCCTGGCCGATGTGCGGCGTGAGGCCGCGGCGCTCGTCGAGCCGTTCGGGTCCGATCGCGTGGCGGTGTCGCGGATCGTCAAGCTGGGTGGCCGCGTGGCGGAACTCTTCGCCGTGCTGGCCGCCACAGCCGAGGAGCCGCGCGCCGGCGTGCTCGACTTCGGCGATATCGCCTCCAGCGCGTTGCGGATGATGGATGCCCGAGACGTGGCATCGCTCACCGGCGTCAGCGTGATCGGCCTCCCGAGTCGGGCCGGCCCCGGGGCGGTCGATGTCGCGCTCCTGGGTATGCCGGCCGCGGCGCTCGGGGCCGGCGAGTCGACGCAGGTCCGCGTGTCGATCGGCACGTCCCAGCGTCCCCTCGACGATCCGCGCCTGCGGTTCGTGTTCGAACCTGCGGATCTCGACGTGAGGATTTTCAATGGCGAGCGGGTCGATCCCCAGCGCGCGGTGCCGCTTTCGCAGATCGCCGGAGCGGGAGGCGACGTGACGCTCGTGGTGACCGTGCAGCCGGGCGCGGGGACCCGGGAGGGTGGCGGAGACGTGCCGCTGACGGTGCGGTGCGAATCGCAGGGGAGGATCAGCACCGCCGAGGGACGGATTCGCGTGGTCGGCGATCGTGCGATCACGCTGGCGGTGCGGCGGCTTCCGGCCGAGCGGGTGGGAAGCCGGCCGGTCTGGCGGTTTGCCAGACCCGTGCCCACGGCGACCGCCGGCGACGAGACGAGCGCGGTGCTGCCGGGGCTCACCGGTCGCGCGGTCGCGTGGGAACTCGGTCTCGAGAATCGCAGCGGCGTTCCTCGCACGGTCGCGGCCGAGTTGTACTCCGTCGGCGAAGCAGCCGCTGGAGGCCTCGACGCGTGGCACGCGTTCGCCGCCCGGGTCGCGGCGGGAAAGAGCCTCCCGCCACCGCTCGCGGCCGCCCCCGCAGTGGCGTTGGGCAAGGAACGCGGGCCTGTCGGCCTTGCCCTGGCGTTCACTCCGACCGAGCCCTTGCCGACCCCCGCGCCCACCGCGGCTCCCGGCAACGCCGCTCCCGGCGAAGAGTTGAAACTTCCCGGGTCGCCCCGGCAGCCCGTGGGGCCCGATCTCGCGGTCGTCGTGCGGGAAACGACGAAGGGGGAGCCCGCCCGTCGCTGGCTGCACCGGCTGCGGCTGGCGGTGGAGCATCCGCGCGACGCGTTCGAGGCCACCGCCACCTGGGTGGCGCGCGAGCGTACGATTCTCGTGCGCGTGGCCGCACGGGATCCACAGGCCGCCGTGCTCGACGAGCCGGTGGTCGTGTCACTCGGCACGCTCGACGACGCGGCGCCAGGCGAGCGGTTCGTCCAAGTGCGGCGGGCCTCGATCACGCTGTCGCAGAGGACCGCGGCCGACACACTCGTCGCGGAATGGCTGGGGCCGGAGCGGGATTCCCGCGCGTGGCTGGCCGTCAGTGTCAACGGGTATCCACGGGCATTCGTGTTCAGCGTCTCCTGTTCGCCGGCCACGGACGGGCAGCCGCAGCAACCGCAGGCGGACTGGCGGCGCGTCAGGATTGCGATGCCGACCGAAAGGCTGACGCTTGTCAAGGCGCCGGTGGCGGCGTTTCCGATGGAGTTGCTGTTCGACGCACCACCCGATGCGCGGACCTCCGGCCGAGACGAACCGCTCGCTCCCTCCGACGAATCCCCGCCGCTCGGGCGATTGGTCCTGCGGGAGGCGCGGGCCGGAAGCATCGCCGGCGAGGCCGGCCGCACGGCCTGGTCCACGATGAGCGACCGCAAAATCGACTTCATGCTGGAGAAGGCACCGCCGCCGGCGACGGTCGCGATTTCGACGGCGGTCGCCGACTGGCGGATCGATGTTCCGGGAGTAGGGTTCGTCGATGTCGATGTCGAGGCGGAGGCGGGGCTCGCGATGCCCGGCCAGCAGCGGCCGCTCACCGCCACGACGCGATTCGTGTTCGATGGCCGGCCCCCCGTCGTCGAGGCGCCGGCGAGCGTCAATGCGGCGGTCGGTCGGCGGCTGGTGATTCCGCTCAACGTCACCGACGACCCGCGGGAATCGTTTGCGACGAACGCCGGTGTCAGGCTGCCAGGCGTCTCGGGCGTGACCCGCGTGGAGTGGGCGGTCGATACCAAGGGCGACGGCAAGCCCGAGGGCTGGAAGCCCGCGTCGAGCCTCGAGGGGGGAAGGTACGAGATCACGATCGACACCGCAGCGTTCGTTCCGGGTGTAAGGCTGGCAGCGCTCGTCCGGGCGACGGATCGCGTCGGTCTCTCGGCGCCGCCGACCCGGATCTGGATTGAAGTCGGCCGCAAGGTCGCGAAGGGGTCGATCCGCGGGATCGTCAAGCTCGACGGGCGTGGCGAGCCGGGCGTGATGGTGTCGGCGGACGGCCCCGGCGGGCCGCCGGCCGTGCGGTCCGGTGCGGATGGCTCGTTCACGTTCCCCGATCTCGAGCCGGGCGAGTACAAGATTTCGGCCCGGGGTGTGGTTCGCAATCGGACGCGGGCCGCGGCCCCGACTTCCGTGGTCGTTCCGGCGCCTCCCGCCGAATCACCGACCGTCACGCTGGAGCTGAAATGAGCGGCGACATTCAGCCCCTGCCGGACGGCGGCTCGCCCGTGGCGGCCGCGACGACGTCGTGGCGCCGCGTGCCCGGCGACCCTGGAACACTCCGGACGATCTGGCTCTACGCGCGGAGGCTCGGGCTCACGGCACTCGTGCTCGCGTTGATCGGCACGATGATCTGGCTGCTGTTCGGCATCAAGCAGTATGTGCCCGTCATCGGGGCGTTTGCGACGGGCTACCGTCTTCCATTCGGGCCGCTGAAGCTCGGTCACGAGGATCGCGCGCTGCTCGCGGCCATGGGGATGCCGAGCGTGAACCTCTTCCGCCCGCGGACCATCGCCTGGAAGGACGTGAGTGCCGAACTGAGGACCGCCTCTGGCGACGAGATCATCACGAATCTCACCCAGCGGATCGCCGCCGCCCGTCCCGGCGGTCCCGGCCAGAACATGGTGATCGTCTATCTGTCGATGCTGGGCATGGTCGATGCCCGCGGTGAACCATGTCTCGTGCCGCCACTGGCTGCCGATGCCGATATCGGTCCGCCGGGAAGCCGGCATGTGTCGGTGCGCCGCCTGCTCGAGTCGGTGCGCCGCGCCGTGCCGCCGCAGGTCGGGATTCTCGCCGTGCTCGATGCGTGCCAAGGCGAGTTGTCGTGGCCGCTGGGGATCGCGGATGGCGGGTTTCCGGTCGCCGTCCAGGCGACCATGGCGATGGCCGCGGAGACCTTGCCGCGTACGTGGGTCCTGCTGCCTGCCGGCCCCGGGCAGACCGCCCACGGCCATCCGCTCGAGGGGGGCACCGTGTTCGGCACGCTGTTCAGCCGGGGCATGCGCGGCGCGGCCGATTCGAAGCCGTATGGCAATGGCAACGGCGAGGTCGATCTGGGGGAACTCGTCGCCTATCTCGGCGTCGAGGCCGACCGCCGGTCGCTCACGAGCTACGGCGAGCACCAGACGCCGACGTTATTTCCGGCAGCTCCCGCCGCTGCAGCCGCGCCGAGGCTGTCGTGGGCGCGAGCCTGGCACATCACCGAGGCGATCGAGCACAAGGCCGTGCTGGAGCGCGTGGCGGCGCTGCCACGCAACGTCGGGCAGGCGGGGGGCGGTTCCGCACCGGGCGCCGACGACACGTGGTGGCTCGCCGAACGCTGGAAGGCGGCCGACGGGCTGTATCGCATCGGGCAGCACCTGCGGCCCGCCCTGTGGCAGATGTACGTGCAGTCCCTGCTGCGGTGCGAGACCCTGCGCGACGGCGGCATCGGATGCCTGTCGGAGTTGCGCAGCGTCGAGACGCAGGTGGAGCGGCTGGAACTCGAGATGCAGTCGAAGGTCTTCAGCAACGTCGAGTATCTGCCGTCGATCCGTCTGCAGCGGCTCGCGCGCGCGGAGCGGGCGTTTCAGCTTCCGCCGGACGTCACCGCGTGGACCAGGGACATGGAGCGGTCGGTCGGCACGCCGCCGACCGGGCAGGGCGACGGGCAGGCGGTGAAGATTCCGGAGGCCGCTTCGCCGTCGGAATGGGTGCTGCGGGCGGAACGCGGATGGCTGTGGCTGGCCGCGCGGATCGACGAGAAGCGATCGATCGACCGCGGCATGCTCGAGCGGTGGCTGGCGGCCATCGGCGAGCCGGCGGCGGGGATCACGAGCGAGGCGCCGGAAATCCACACGGCCCGGATGGTCTGCCGCTACGCCCCCGAGGAGGTGTGGCGGCGGGATCCCGACGTGCCGCTGCACCTCATCCGGCTCGTGGGGAAGTCGCGCGACGCGCTGTTTGCACTCGATGTCCGTACCGACAAACTCGTCGATCTGCTCACGCCGCGGCAGCGCGTCGCAGCCGACCTGCGGCGGGCATTCGACCTGCTGTTCGTCGGTGACGCGGCCGGGATCGCCGAAGCGCGCACGATCGTCACCGAGTCGGACGCGCGGATCGACGAATCCGTCGCCTTCGTCGAGATGATGTCGGAGTCCTATCGCTACGCCGATGAATTGCTCGACGAACTGCCCTGGCTGGCGGCCTGGTGGAGCCAGGAAAAGAGGATTGCTGCGGGGGAGGAGGATTCCGCGGCCGCGGAGCCCACGCTCGGGGCCGACCCCGAGTGGCCGCGGATCCTCGATGCGGTTGGGCAGTTCTACGACCTCATGGCCCAGGGCCCGCGGGATGCCATCGCGGCGGTTCGCGTCGCCGGGAGCGATGTCGAAAAAATACGGGCTGACCTCGCGGACCGGTACGCCGGACGCATGGCCGAAGTCAGAGCCCTCGTGGAGCCGCTACGCGACGCGTTCGACAACGCGGCGGCCGACCTGGCGGTCGCGGCGCCGGACACGGTGGAAACGTTGGCCCGCATTCGCCGGCTACTGACCACGCCCCTGGTCCGGGGCGAGGATCGCATGCGGCTGATCCGGCGGGCCGATTCGCTTCAGCAGCGGTTCGTGCTGGTGAAGGTTCCGGAAGCCACGACGGCCAGCCGCGCCGCGCCCGCCGGTGCGGAGACGACGCTCGCGGGCTGGACGGCGTGGCGGGAGTCGTTCATCCATCCGGTCGCGCTCCTGCTCGACAGCGAGGCGCAAGGGCTGGCGGCGCGGCCGGTGCAGCCCGCCGAGATCGCCGCCGGACTTGGGAGCGCCGTGGCCGGCATTCGGCGCTCGATCGACAGCCTGTCGGCGACGCTCGCCGCCGGTGACGCCCGCCATCGTGAAGCGGACGAACAGGTGGGCGGGCTGACGAAGCCCTGGGACCTATTTCTTGCCGAACTGGAGCGACTCTCATCCCTCGGCGCAGCGGAACTCGCGGCCCGACGGGTGACCCCCGTCTCGGTGCACGACGGGCAGGGGCCGTCGGTCGCGATTCGGACGAGCCTGCTCGCGGCCTGGCACGGCCGGCTCGTCACGGCGGCCAACGAGGCGCTCGACGACCTGTGGGCCGGGGTCGATCCGTCGGCCCCGGTCTGGTGCCTGGAGGCAGCGCGGTCGTTTCTCGAAGTGGTGGACGAGATCGTCCCCGGAATGAAGCTGCAGCACGGGGTCGTGCCCCGACGGCGGCTGGCGGCCCGCATCGCCGCGCTCGAAAAACTGCTGGGGCCGTTGGGCGAGGGCTGGGGGCGGCTCGACGTGAGCGGAGCCACGTTGCGTGTGTTCCCCAAGCCGTTGTTGCAGGACATCGCCGTCCGCCAGGCCCAACTGCGGGTCGAGCCGCCATTGACCGAAGGGTTGGCCACGCTCTCGTTCACCACGTCTCTGGCCAGCCCGCCGTTGCTGCTCGCGCAGGCCGCAGACGGGCCGACGGCCCGGCTGCCCCTGCCGTTCGCAGCGTTGGGCAAACCACCAGGCACCCAGTGGCAGTATGTGGACAACGTGGCCGAGATCCTCGGCATCGATCCTCAGGCGCCTGCCACGACGGCTCCGGTCGTGGAGGCGATGGCGTGGTTCAGAGGGCATCGCCTGGCGACGCGGCTGCCGGTGGCCACCGCCGCGACGATGCGGGTCGTCGAGTGGAACGCGCCTCCTGCGATCGCGCCGCGGATCACGGTCGGCGGCGACGTCCCGCGGAACCAGTCGGTGGCGATCGTGTTCGACTGTTCGGGGAGCATGGGGCAGCGGCTCGCCGACGGTCGATCCCGGTTGGAGGCCGGCCGCGAGGCGCTCTATGAGGTGCTCGAGCAACTCGCCCGCGACGGCGGGTGGAACGCGTCGCTCTGGCTCTACGGGCACCGGACGCGCTGGTCGCGCGACCAACGCGGCCGCTACACCGCGGGGCTGACGAAAGCGGGCGAGCTCGACCGCGACAAGACGCTCGCCGAGGGGGGCAAGTTCAACCTCGTCCCGGGAGACGACGTCGAGCAGGTGATGGACCTGCAGCCGCTCGTGCCGGTGCAGCTCCAGCGCATCCGCGCGATCATCGATGCGCAGCAGCCGGGTGGCGAGACGCCGCTCTACCTCGCCATCGACGAGGCGCTCCGCAACGATTTCGCGGGGGCCGATCCCGGCCCGGGACATGTGCTGGTGGTGACCGACGGTGCGAACGATCAGAGTGGTGGCCGGATCCGGTCGTCGGGGGACGTGCTGCGGACTCTCTCGGCCATCAACTTCCGCCGCGGGCGGCTGAATCCGCTCCACGTGGACGTGATCGGGTTCGACCTCCAGTTCAACGGGCTCGACCGCCAGGTGCGGTTGCAGGATCTGCAGAGCCTCGCGGCCGATTCCGGAGGCCGGTATTTCGACGCGACCGACCCGCGGAAGCTGGCCTCGGCGTTGCGATCGTCGCTGCAGCAGGTGCGATTCAGGCTGAGCGGGACCGACGCGCCGACGGCAACCGCCGAGCTTGGCGGAGTTCTGGAAGTGCCGCTGCCGGTGGCCGGCACATCGGTGCCGTACGACGTGCTGCTCGATACCGGACCCCCGACGCCCAAGCGGGGCGTGCGAGTCTGGGGGGGTGAGCGGCTCCAGCTCTATGCGACGGCCCGCGGGCGGTCACTGCAGTTCCGTCGCTACGACGGCGGCACCGAACAAGGGCTGCGTGACTCGCAGTCGCTCCTGCCCGATCCGGATAGTCCGGGGCGAATCTGGTTTTTGGGCGCCCACATGGCGCACCGCGAGGGGCCGATGGTGCGGTTTCCGCTCTCGGTCCAGAACGGTGAGGCCGACGCGTTTTCACCGCGCCCCAAAGCGATCTGGATCGAGGTGCAGCCGGTGTCATCCGCCGGGCCGGAGGGAATGCCCTACACGTTTTTCGACATGGACTTCCAACTCGGACGGCCGGTGCCCGTGCTCGATCTGGCCGCCCACGACTGGCCGGCGGACGCGGCGAGCGCGACGATCCGCTCGTGGATTCACTTCGACGACCCGGCCGCCGACCTGTCGATCCCGCTTGCGAATCTCGGCTCGGGCGAAAAGGTGTTCGACGTTCCTGGGCTGCCGGGGTCGAGGATCACCGTCGGGCTGCTGCCCGCGACGACACGCGGGGAGGTGCTGGCGACGGTGCTCGAGGAGCATCTTCTGGAGATAAGCGACGACCTTCCGGTGCTCCACGTCGCGCTGACGCGGAGCTGTCGCCGGGCCCTGCACGTGACGGCCAGGGGCGTGCGGCGGGTGCGGCACGAGTTCACGATCCTGGCGACCGAGGGCGAGGTCGGCCCCGAGGTCGTCCTGCAGATCACGACCCGACGACGATTCCAGGCGAACGCCGTCGGCCCGGCCGAGGTGGGTGGAGCCCCCGAACCGCTACTCGTGCCTGTTCCGCCTGCGCTCTGAATCGCCATCGCCCAGCCAGACCACTGCGGCCATGGCGGCCGCGATCGTCAGCACGATCGCCACACCCCGCAGGAGCCAAGGCATCGCCGCGGTCGCCAAGGCGGGAATGTCGCCAGCCGAGTCCTCCAGGGCTGGCTGGTTGACCGGCCCAGGCGTGCGCGACGCGGCGGGGCGTGGGCCGGGGAGTCGCGGTATCGACAGCCCGACCCCGCGTGTTCCGAGGCTCTGGCGAACAGCGTCGAGATCGGCCGCTGGAATTGCGTTGGGCCCGGTCGGCAGGGCGGCTACGCGGGCGAGTGTTTCCGCGGGGCTGGCTGGATTCCAGATTTCGGACGGACGTCGGGGCGGCGTTGGCGGAGCGGGGCGTGCCGGCAGAACGGCTACAGGAAGTCGTACGCCCGGGGTGGGGACCATCGCCAGCCGGCCCGCGGCCCTCTCGAGGCTGGCGGACGGCGCGGGGATCGGCTCGGGCGCGGGGACGCCGTGGGCGGATGGCAGGTCGGGCGCGGGAGGCTCTGGCGGCAGCGGATCGGCGAGGGTCGGCTGCATGTGTGGCGACAAGGGAACCACGACGCTCTCGTACACGCAGTCGCCATCGAGCAGTCGATCGGTCGATTCGGCCCCCATCTCCCGGGCTTCCTCCGGAGGCATTTCGCGAAGCACCGTCCCGGCCCCCGCGTTCTGGCAGCCGCAACCGCCACAGGCCGCGCAGGCTTGCAGAGCGGCAGCCGCCAGTTCGCGGACTCGCGAACTATGCTCGAGAAAGCAGCCGTGTTCGTCGCGTCCATACGCCAACTGCTGCAGTTTTTCCCTGATCTCGGGCGTGCAGCACGATCCCTGGCCCTTGCCGCAATCGGCCGGCTCCTGCGGGCAGTCGTCGCGGCCGAGGAGCGTTTTGAGCTTGTGCTTGTGCTCCTTCGGCGGTGCCTTGCCGCAGAGCCGGTCGATGCAGTCGCAGACCGCCTTGTCAATCTTCTTCTTGAGGTCGTGGCAGCGCTCGCTGTGGGACAGTGCTTTTCGCGACGCCCGCTTCTGCTCGTTTGATTGGCAGGCCTCGGCTGTCTGGAGCACGGCCTTGACCGCCTCGTAACGCACTGGTTCCTCCGGGTCGCCCATCGCGGCAAGCAAGGCGGCCGCCACCTCAGGGTGTTCCGCGGAGCAGCCCATGCCGGCGAGATACTGGAGGGCCTTTTTCTTCTTGCAGATCTCGTGCTTCGCCGCCTTGGCCTTCGCGGCGGCGGCAATCGCCGGGTTTGACGACGCCTGGGCGGCGGCATTGGTTGGGATGCCGAGAAAGTCCCAGAGCGTCCCGCCGGACGTCTGGGCGACGCAGTCGCTGACCGAGAGCCAGGCCGTCAAGACGACGGACGCGGCAACGACATGGCGCGACAGACGCACCGCATGGTACGTCCGCGGGGACTCGTCCCGCCGGCCATCGATCCGCATCGCGCGCGCATTGCTTGGCGATCTCTTTCCCCCGCCGCGTCCTTGCAGCAGCGAGACCGCACCCCCCGCCCGAACCGCTTCCCCAGCGCCCGGGGCATCCTTGCATCGTCGGGAATCGACGCGTCCAGGCAGGCTTCCGCAGGATGCCGGGCAAAGTCCGGTATTTCATGAGAGTAGCGATGCGGCCGCAGGTGCCGCGCACGCGGAATGTGCCGGTGGCGACGGTCGCCGCCACCAGATCGCCTCGACACGTCGGGCCGGGACTGTTCACAGGTGGCTTGCAAGACGCCGATGAGTCACACTGTCGTCCCGACGCGGACCCTGCCGGGATCGGCAAGAGTTCGCGGCGGCCCCGGGATGGGTGGCAGAGCGGTTGAATGCACCGGTCTTGAAAACCGGCAGCGGCGAAAGTCGCTCGTGGGTTCGAATCCCACCCCATCCGCTGTTTGAAAATGTCGGTGCCATGCTTGCCTCGTTTTCCAGGGTTTGGATACGTCGCGGGGGCTTGTATGGACGTGGGTATACCGCCGGAACTCACTGCCGCTGATGCCTTGTTCCGGGCCTGCTTGTGGTACTCTTTCGCCGCGGTAGCCCATCAGGCGGCGGCGTTGGGGCCCCACTTCAAAGAAGCAATGGCGAACATTCCATGAAAGACCCAACCGTCCGCGGCGTCGTCCACCTGATCGAGGAGACCAAGACCTTCGGCCAGAAAGGCTTTCGCAAGCGCCTGGTAGTGCTCGAGCAGTCCAAGGGCACGTTCACGAATTTCATTCCGGTGGAGTTCGTGAAAGATGGTTGCGACGCGGTGGACGAACTAGCCGCGGGAGACGAGATCGAGGTGACCTACCGCCTGAGCGGCCGCCGCTGGCAGCGGGATGAGGCCAGCGAGGCCAAATATTTCCTGAGTGCCGAGGGCGTCTCGTTCAAACGGTTGTCCGGAAGCGGGCGGGCGAGTGACGGTCCGGACAACGCCATCGACCCCAACGACGCCTGCGCCGAGGCCGCTCACGACGACGTCCCGTTCTAGACTAGATCGGCCTTCCCCGATCTTGCCCCCTCCCCAAATCGTGACCCGGGGCTTGTGGGAAGGCCCCCGGACCGTCGATTCGGAGTTGGCCTCGCCGAAGGGGTTAGGTCGGCAACCATCGGGGGGTAAGAGCACAAACCACCAAGACCAGTCTCCCAAGACGTTCGAGATGGAAGCCTTTGGCAGCGAGGGCATCAAGCCGAAGCATTACACGGAGATCTACCGGGTCGATGGCGACACTCGCACCACCACGATCACGCGATGTCCCGGCAGATGACGCCGGACGCCTCCAGGCTCGTGAACACGTTGTGGCGGGTTCTTCACGCAGCACCGCATGACCATGCCAGGGAACGGTCTGATACGCTACCGAGGCGTGGGTGGCGCCGCTGGTGCGGTTGTGGGGACTTTGAGGAAAAAATCAGTTGAATTCAGCCGTATCGCGTCGGGCATTCTTGACAGCCGTTGCGTCAGGCGTGCCGGCCTGCGCGCTGCCGGCCCAGGCGGTCGAGCCGCCGGTCGATACGAAACGCTGGCCGATCATCGGCTTCACGAAGCCGTTCACCGACCTGTCGGCCGACGAAACGGCCGACCTCGTGGCCGAGGTCGGCTGGGACGGCGTGGAACTGCCGGTGAGGCAGGGAGCATCGACCCACGTCGCCCCGGATCGCGTCGAGGATGGGCTGCCGGCCTTCGTCGAGGCGCTCCAGAAGCGCGGCAAGGAAGTCAGCATCGTCACGACGAGCGTGCTCCAGATCGACGACTCGGGCGAGCGGGTGCTCCGCACCACCGCGGCACTCGGCATCAAGCGAGTCCGGCTCGGCTTCATGCGATATCCGAAGGAGGGCAGCCCCGCGGCCACGGTCGGCGAATTTCGGGCACGGCTGCGGGATGTCGCCGCCCTCGCGGCCGAGCTCGGCTTGCAGGCCGGGTATCAGAACCATTCTGGGAGGGATTTCGTCGGAGCGCCGGTCTGGGATGCATGGGAGGCGATGAAGGACCTCGACAGTCGGCAGGTCGGCATGTGCTTCGACATCGGGCACGCTACGCTCGAGGGCGGCCTCTCGTGGCCGATCCAGGCGCGGCTGCTGGCGGAGCGGTTCGTGGCGGTGTTCTGCAAGGACTTTTTCTGGGAGAAGACCGGGGGCGACCAGAAGCCCGTGTGGTGCCCCTTCGGAGAGGGTGTCGTGAGCAGGGAATTCTTCGCATGGCTCGCGACGACGGGCTTTCGCGGCCCGCTTTCGCAGCACCACGAATACCCGGGGCTCGGCACGGGCCGCGAGATGATCGCCCATTTCAAGCGCGACCTGGCACGGCTGCGCGAGATGCTCGGCTGAAGCGAGCAATGCGGAGGTTGACGGTCGTGGGGTGACCGCTAGACTCGCGGCTTCTCCAACCCCGCCACGACTTTCAGGAGACGACTCCCATGGGACTGCTCAAGGAATTTCGCGACTTCGCCATGAAGGGCAACGTCATCGACCTGGCGGTCGGTGTCGTGATCGGGGCCGCGTTTGGCAAGATCATCGGGTCGCTCGTCTCGAACATCATCATGCCGCCGCTGAATTTGCTCACGAGCCGGTACGGCGTGAATTTCAGCGACCTCGCCTGGCGAATCCGCACCAACGCGCCGAAGCTCAATGCGGACGGCACGAAGGTGCTGGAAGACGGCAAGGAAGTGCTCGTGTTCCAGGACTACCCGATCCTCAACTACGGGCCCTTCATCCAGTCGGTCGTGGATTTCCTGCTCGTGGCCGCGGCCCTGTTCATCGTGATCAAGCTCATGAACACGGCCAAGGCGAAGTTCGACGCCGCGAAGGAGGAGGCCCCGGCGGCTCCACCGGAGGACGTCACGCTACTCCGCGAGATCCGCGACGCGCTCGTGAAGAAGTAGGGCAGGCTTTAGCCTGTCGGGTCTCACGTAGGACAGGCTTTAGCCTGTCGGGTTGGATGACAGGCTAAAGCCTGTCCTACGTTGCGATGAGCGCCTCGATCTCGTCGGCTTCGATCGGAACGTGGGCGCAAAGGTCGATGCATCCGTCCGCGGTGACGAGCAGGTCGTTTTCCAGGCGGATGCCAAACCCTTCGTCGGGGATATAGATGCCTGGCTCGACCGTCACCACCCAGCCCGGCTCGAAGGGGCCGTTGGCTGGGGCGAGGTCGTGCACGCCGAGGCCGAGCGAATGGCCGAGGCCGTGCATGAAGTATTTGCGGCAGGCCGGCTCGTCAGGCGTGTCCTTCGCGACGTCGTCCTTCGTGAGCAGGCCGAGCGCGAGGAGTTCCTCGTTCATGTCGAGCTGGGCCGCCCGTTTCCAGTCGCGCGGCGTGAGGCCCGGACGGAGGCGGCCCGTCGCGGCCCGCATCATGCGCAGCACGGCGTCGTAGACCGCCCGCTGGCGCGGGCTGAAGCGGCCGCTCACGGGGTAGGTGCGCGTCAGGTCGGCGGCATAGTTGGCGTAGGAGGCCCCGACGTCGATGAGCACGAGATCACCAGACCGGCACTCGGCGTCGTTGTCGATGTAGTGCAGGACGCAGGAGTTTTTTCCCGAGGCCACGATCGGCTCGTAGGCCATCCGGGCCCGGCGCCGCGTGAATTCACCGATCAGCGCGGCCTCGATCTCCAGTTCCATGACGCCGGGCTTCAGCGTCGCCAGCACTCGCCGCAGCCCCGCATCGGTGATGTCGATCGCGGTGCGGATGAGATCCACCTCGGCCGGACTCTTCACGGCCCGCAGGCGCCGCATGAGCGGCGCGAGCCGCTCGAAGCGGTGGAGCGGATAGCGGGCCATGAGTTCCCGTGCCAGCCGCGTGTCGCGGGGCTCGACGTCGATGCTCGCCCGCTCGTGCTCGTTGGCGTTGAGATACACGCGCTCGCTTTCGCACATCAGCCCGTGCAGCACCGCGGGAAGGTCGGAAATCCAGCGCACCTTCGCCACGCCGGAGGCGGCGTGCGCCTCGTCCTTCGACAGTTTGCGGCCCTCCCAGATCGCGGACGTCTCGTTCGGCTGCCGGATGAACAGGATCTCGCGGTTCGCAGGATCGACGGCATCGGGCGCGAGGAGGAGCACGCTCTCCTCCTGCTCGATGCCCGTGAGGTGGAACAGGTCGGCGGCGGGCACGAGCCGGAGGGTGCCGTCTCCATTGGTCGGCAGGACATCGGCCGCGTGGATCACGGCGAGGCTGCCGCGAGGCAGGAGAGCTCGGAGGGCGTCGCGGTGGGCTCGAAACACGGCCGGATCGATCGGGGCATGGCGCATAACGCCATTGTGCGACGCCCGCCCGAATGACGACAAGCCGAGTCGCCCCGCCGGCTATGCCATCGCCCTCGGGCCCCTGAGCCGGTGGCAGTGCCACGCCGCCAGCGCACACCCGATGCCGGCCAATACGAATCCACCCGGTTCCGGGGCCGCGAAATCGGCCTGCACGGATTGCACGTCCCAGCGGGAGCGGGGCGGGCAGCGCGTTCCGAAACTCGCCTCGATCAGACGGAACTGGATCGTGTCGAACGTGATCCCGCTGTCCCGGAAATCGAGGCTGGCCACCGTCGGCACGTAGACGCCGCGGCGGAAGCCTGCCGACTGCCCGATCAGGATGCCGCCGATCGTGAAGGCGCTCCGGGGAATCGGGATGAACCGGCCGCCGTCGAGGCTGTAGGCGATCTCACCGCCCGCCACCGGCTGGCCGAGCGCATTGCGATCGAAGTTGAACCGGTGGGCAAGGCTCAGCCGGAACGTGTCGGCGCTGCCGCCGAGCAACGCCTTCACGTCGATCACCGGGCTGGTGAGATAACTCTCGACCCCAGGCCGCCAGCCACCGCGGACAGCGGGCGTCTCGGCCCATCGGCCGGTGCCGAGGCGGGGTGAGCCGGTCCAGCGCCACCGGTTCGCGACGGCCGAATGGCCGGAATGGCCAGGCAGCCAGGCGCCTCCCGTGGAACGGCCGTCGTCGGTGCGGAAATCGTATCGCTGGCTGACGACGATGGGCTCGGCCGCCACGACGCGGGCGAGGGCCACGAGGCAGGCGGCGCAGACCGCGAGCCGCGGAGCACGGCCGGCGGACAGCCCGCCGGCGAGCGGAAGCAGACCAGGCACGGGGGGCCTCGACGGTTGCCGTGGAGCGGAAGCGGCATCTCTGCCCCAACGACGCGTCGAAGTCGGTTTCGGCGCAACGCAAGCCCCTGCGGAATGGGAGCCTTGACGACTCCTTCCCGCATCGGCCTACGCTGCACCTGGCCTCGCACGCAGGCGCAACCAAGCAACTCGTCTTCCGAGAATGATGGCCATGGCGCCGTCGGCTACCGCATCACGGCCAAAAAAGACGTGACGAGGTCGTGAACGGCCTGGGCCATCTGCGACTCTGTGCCCAACTCCTGTCCCAGACGGATCAGAACGAGAGCCTCGATGATCGCGTTCCAATTCCAGTGTGTCGTGCGTGTCATGTCACCCTCCCTGGCGAATGAACGAGAGCCACGAGCACGGAAGTCTCTCGCCGTCGCCGCCGAAGTCAACGCAGGCCGCGTCGTGGCCGTGCATCACCGGGGAACCTGCGACCGGACACTTTTGAGCGTACACTCCGAGGCATGAAACCACCCCGCCGCCCGCCGCGTCCTTCAGCCCGTCCGCCGCGATCCACGCCCGACGGCGAGCGGCGGCCGGCGCGACACCAGGGGAAGGCGGAGGAGAAATTCCACGGCGTGCGGGCCTGCGAGGCGGTCTTCGCCCGGCGGCCCGGCGACATCGTGCGGGTGTACGTCACGGCCCGGCGGAAGCCGACGTTTGCCAAGCTCCTCGAACACTGCGTGCGGGAGCGGAAGGGGTTTCAGGTCGTGGACGACGCGAGTCTCGAGCGTCTCACGGGGTCGCTCCATCACGAAGGCATCGCGATCCTCGCGAAGGCGATCGTGAGGCAGGATTTGGCGGGCCTCGTGCATGGTATCGAGCAAGGCACGATCACCGGGCCGCTGCTCTACCTCGACGGCGTCCAGAACCCGCACAACCTCGGCTCGATCCTCCGCACTGCCGCCCACTTCGGCGTGGGAGCGATCGTGGGCGCTGCAGGCGAACTGCCGCCGCTTTCCGCCGCGGCCGCCCGCGTCGCCGAGGGGGCGGCCGAGCACGTGCCCGTCGTGGCGCTGGCGAGCCCCGGTCCCGATCTCGCGCGACTCAAGAAGGCGGGCTACGAACTCGTGGCCACGACGAGCCACGGCGGCGAGCCGCTGTGGGCGGCGTCGCTCGCGCCTGCGGAGCGGCTCGTGATCGTGATGGGAAGCGAGGGGGAGGGCATGTCGCGCGCCGTGGAGCGGGTCTGCGATCGCACTGTGCAGATCCCCGGGACCGATGTCGTCGAGAGTCTGAACGTCTCGGTGGCGTGCGGCATCGTGCTTGCGGAAGTCCGCCGGCGCGCGTAGGGCATGGCAAGCCGCGATCCTCCCGGCCTCGGCCCATGGCTGCGCTGCCTCTTCCCCGCACGGAAGCCCGCAGCGCAAGTGAGGGAGAGGGCGATTCCCTCGCTTGCGCTTCGGGCTTGCGTGCAGATCGGGCACGTGAAGCCATGACAGGCTGAAGCCTGTCCTACTGGATGCAGTAAAGAGCCGCGGTCGAGCGGATGAGGATCGCGTCGTCGGCGACGGCCGGCGTGGCCCAGAAGATTTCGTCGGGACCACCGAGCGGGTTTTCGGCCAGCACCTTGAACTCGGGGCCGGCCTGGAGGACGGTCGTATAGCCGCGCTCGTTGACGAGATAGATCCGGTCGGCGACGACAAGTGGCGAGCCCACGGCCGTGCTGCCGCCCGGCAGCCGCTTTCGATACTTCTCGACGCCCGTGCGCTTGTCGCAGCAGACGGCCACCTTGTCGAGGAAGAAGAGATGCTCGCCGACGACGACCGGCGACGGCATTCCCGCCCCGCACTTGGTCTTCGACCACAGCACGGGCCCGCCCTGGGCCTGCCCCTTCGGCAGCGTGACGTCGCCCGTGCAGCCGCGGGCGATCGCATAGGCCGGGGCCTTGCTCCCCGGGCTCGACGTGCCGAAGTAGATGCCGTCTGCATCGGCGACCACGGAACAGGCGAACGAGGTGTCGATGCCGCCAAATCGCCAACGCTCGGCTCCGCTGTCGAGCGCGTAGGCCGTCACGCGGCCCTGGCCGGCCGTGACGACCTCGGGCGTGCCCGCGTTGTCCCAGATGATCGGCGTGGCCCACGACGTGCCCTTGGGGCCCGCGGCTCGCCAGAGGTCGGCGCCGGACGCCGCGTCGAGGCAGAGGAGCGAGTCGTTCTCCTCGTTGTAGAGCTGAAGGAAGAGCCGCGTCTTCCCGGTGGCATCGACATGGAGCAGGGGAGAGGATCCGGTACCGAACTGGTTCGTGGTCGGCTGGGGGCCGAGTTCGCGCCGCCAGCGCTCGGTGCCCGCGTGGTCGAGGGCCACGAGCGTGCCGGTGGCGCCGAAGAACGCGAATACGGCGTCGGCCGTCGCGCAGGGCGTCTCGGTGGCGAAGGTGTTCGAGGCGTGCTTGCCGTACTTCGGCTTGGCATTCGCGATCGTCTTCGACCAAGTCACCCGGCCCGTGGCCCGGTCGAGGCAGAGCACCTGCCACTCGATCGGCTCCGACGGGGCCGATCCCATGCCCCACGTGGAGAGCGACATCACGCCCCCCATCATGCCACTCGGACGGCCGCCGCTCGGAGCCACGGCCGTGGTCACGAAGATCTTGTCGCCGGCCACGATCGGCTGCGACCAGCCCGAGCCGGGCAGCGGGGTGCGCCAGGCGATGCGGGTGTCGTTGTTCCACTCGAGCGGCACCGTCGCCTGTGCCGCATGGCTGAGCGCTGGCCCACCGCGAAACTGTGGCCAGTCGGCATGGGCGTGCGTGAACGACGCGACACATGCGAACAACAGGCAGGACGTCTGTGGGCGAATCATGCGCGAGCCTCTCCTGGCGTGGTCCGGGCTCGGGGACGGCAAAAGTCTCGTCGCGTGGGCCGCAACGGCCCAATGCTCCTCGAGCGTTCGCCGATCCCCTCGCCCTCGTCGTTCGGTCGGCGAGAAGCCGCTTTTTTGTCCAGCCGCGAGCCTAGCAGAACCGTCCCGGCGAGAGGAAGCCGAGTGGGAGCGGGGTCGTGCCGGTGAGCGCGAGATCTGCGAGGGCCTCGCCAATCACGCTCGCGAATTTGAAGCCGTGGCCGGAGAACCCGGCCGCGATGGTGACGCGGTCGTGATCGGGATGGAGGCCGACGAGAAAGTGGTGGTCGGGAGACATCGTGTAGAGGCACGTGGCGTGGTCGGCGACGGCGGTCCCGAGCGTCGGCAGGTGGGCGGCGATGACCGCGTCGAGCCGTTCGCGCTCCGCCATGTCGAGGGTGCGATCGACGGCGAGCGGGTCGGCGACGACGCGGCCCCCGGAGTGCTCGGCGATCTTCACGCCGCGGTCGTCGAGCGAGGGAAACCCGTAGAAGAATCCGCGGGGCGCGGCGAACGCGAAGCAGGGCAGGGCACCGGCCGCGAAGGCGTGTGCGTGTGAGGCGGGCGGCCGGTACCAGAAGAGCGACTTGCGCAGCACGGTGAGTCTCGCAGCGGGAAGGCGCAGGAGCGACTCTGCCCATGGCCCCGGGGCGAGCACGAGCCGATCGGCCGCGACGTCGCCGCGGTCGGTCGTGACGACGACACCGCCGCCATCGCTCCGCCAGCCGGTGACACCCACGCCGGTCTCGAGCGTGGCGCCCGCGGCTGTGGCGGACGCCGCATGGGCCGCGACGCATGCCTCCACGAACAGGTAGCCCGCGCGCGATTCGTGCACGGCCGTCCACGACTCGGGAATCACGAACTGCGGCCAGCGGCGGCAAACTTCGGGAGGCGAGAGGCGGTCGAGCGCGAGCCCGTGTGTGTCGGCCGAGGCGATCGCGCCGCGGATCACGTCGCTGTTAGGCGGCCCGGCCATCATCAGGCCCGATTCCACGAGGAGTTGCCTGCCGGTACGCGCTTCGAGGCCACGCCACAGGTCGAATGCCCGCCGCAGGAGCGGCACATAGTCGGGATGCTCGAAGTAGGCGAGGCGGATCAGCCGAGTTTGGCCGTGCGAGCTGCCGTGGTCGTGGGCGATCGGAAAGCGATCGAGTCCGAGCACACGGCAGCCTCGGGCCGCAAGGTGGAAGGAGGCGGCGCTCCCGATGCCGCCAAGCCCGACGACGATGACGTCGAATCGACTCATGCCGGACGATGATACCCGAACAGCATGTGCCTCATGCGCACGAAAGCCCGCAGCGCGAGCAAGGGGCATCCGCGTAGCGTCACGAACGACCCTCGCTCGCGCGTCGGGCTTCCGTGGGGGGGCAGGTGATCGCGGGTAAGATGGCGGGATGGGCGAACGCCATTTCGAATCCCTGCGCGATCTTCCCGTGGCGGCGGTGCTCGGCGAGGCCGTGGCGGCGTCGCGCGGCGGAGCGGTCGTCGTGACGGCGCCGCCCGGCTCCGGCAAGACGATGCTCGTGCCGGCCGCGATCCTCGACGACGTCGCCGCTCCGGGGAAAGTCGTGCTTCTCCAGCCCCGTCGCCTGGCGGCTCGGGCCGTGGCCCACCAGATCGCGCGACTGCGGGGCTCGCCCCTCGGCGGCGAGGTGGGCTACCAGGTGCGGTTCGACGCGAAGGTGAGCCGCGACACGAGGCTCGTGGTCGAGACCACCGGCATCATGCTCCGCAGGCTGCTCGACGACGCGGCCCTCGAGGGCATCGGGGCGGTCGTGCTCGACGAGTTTCACGAGCGCACGGTCGAGATGGATCTTGTGCTCGGGCTCCTCCTGCGTGCGCAGGAGACCGTGCGGCCCGATCTGCGGATCGTCGTGATGAGCGCCACGCTCGCAGCCGAGCCCGTGGCCCGGCTGCTCGGGCAGACGCGGGGCGGCGACTGCCCGGTCGTGTCGGCGACGGGGCAGATGTATCCCGTCGAGATTCGCTACGGCCGCCGCGGTGAGCAGCGAGAACTCGTCGAGCTCGTGCTGGCGGCCGTGGCCGACAGCCTGCGAGCGACCGACGGGCATGTGCTCGTCTTTCTGCCGGGCGTGGGGGAGATCATGCGGTGCGAGCAGGCGCTCGCGACCCTCGCCGACCGCGAGGCATGCGAGCTTCTGCCGCTCTTCGGCGACCTGCCGCCCGAGGCGCAAGACCGCGTGCTTGCCGATCTCGGCCGTCGCAAGGTGATCCTCGCGACGAACGTCGCCGAGACGTCGCTGACGATTCCCGGCGTCACGGCCGTCGTCGATTCAGGATTGGCCCGGCAGATGCGTGTGGCGGGGGCGACCGGCCTGCCGCGGCTCGAACGCATTCCGATCTCGAAGGCAGCCGCCGACCAGCGGGCGGGCCGCGCGGGTCGCACCGCCCCGGGCGTCTGCTGGCGGCTCTGGGACGAAGCGTCGCACCATCATCGGCCCGAGGCCGAGACGCCGGAGATCTTGCGTGGCGATTTCGCCGGCCCGCTCCTCCAGCTGCTCGCGCTGGGTGAGCGCGGCGAGTTTCCCTGGCTCGATGCACCGCTGCCAGAGGCGGTGGAGCAGGCACGGACGCTGCTCGCGCGACTCGGGGCACTCGAGCCCGACGCGGCTCGGCCGCCAGACAGGCTCTCGCCGCTCGGTCGCGAGATCGTGCGGCTGCCGGCCCATCCTCGGCTCGCCCGGCTTTTGTTGGCCGGCGCCGCGCATGGCGTGCTGCGCGAGGCCTCGATCGCGGCGGCCCTGCTCTCGGAGCGGGATCCGTTTCGCATCGGTGGCCACGCGCGGCACGGCCCGCGCGATCGGCTGAACGTGCGGACCAGGTCCGACGTGGTCGATCGCGTGGGCGCCCTGCAGGCGTTCCATGAGGGCATCCGGTTCGACGACGCCGATCTCGAACTGCATCCGGGGGGCGCGCGGTCGGTACTGCGCACGGCCGAGCAACTCTATCGACTCGTGGACGGACCGCTCGCGCCGCGGGCGGCCGACCCCGCCACCGCGCTCATGCGGGCACTCCTCGAGGCGTTTCCGGACCGCGTGGCCCGGCTGCGGCCGGGGGCGGCGGACCGGGCCACCATGGTGGGCGGCCGCGGCGTGCGGCTCGACGGAGGCTCCCGCGTGCGGCACGAGCCGCTCTTTCTGGCGATCGATCTCGATGACGCCGGGGGCGAGGCCCGGGTGCGGCAGGCGTCGGCGGTCGACCGCGAGTGGCTGGCAAAGGAGCCGCTGGCCACGGCGAATCTCCGCGTCGGGGATGAACTCCTCTACCAGCCGTCGCGGCGGCAGGTGGAGGCGCGGCGGTGCACGACGTGGATCGACCTCGTGCTCGACGAGACCCCCGTCCAGATCGCCGACATGTCGGCGGCGGCGACGCTCCTCGCGCGGGAGGCGGCCGTCGAACTCCAGCGCGTGTTGCCCCGCGACGATTCGGCTGGCGGCAGGCTTCTGGCCCGGGTGCGGTGGCTGGCGGCGGAAGCCCCCGATCTGGGGTTGCCGGCCTGTGACGACGCGACGCTCGCGGCGCTCCTGCCCGACCTCTGCCACGGCCTGCGGTCGCTCGATGACGTTCAGGCGGCCGATTGGCTCGCGCGCATCCAGGCGGTCGTGGGCTATGAGCGTCTTCCCGAGATCGATCGGCTGGCCCCGGCGGAGATCGAACTTCCCGGCGGCAAGCGGCATCGGCTCACCTACGAGCCGGGCAAGCCGCCCGTCCTGGCGGTGCGGATCCAGGAGCTTTTCGGCGTGGCCGAAACGCCGCGCGTGGCCGGGGGGCGGCGGCCGGTGCTGCTCCACCTGCTCGGCCCCAACCATCGGCCTCAGCAGGTCACCGACGACCTGGCGAGCTTCTGGCAGAACACGTATCCGCAGGTGAAAAAGGAGCTCCGCCGCCGGTATCCGAAGCATGCCTGGCCCGACGACCCGCTGGCTGCTCGAGCCGCCCGCAACGACGGAAAACGTGGCACAACCTGACGTTGCCCAGGTTCCTCAAATTCGCCAGCCCGCAGTCGCCGATATTCCTCGCGTCCCACCAGCGGCCGGGCGTTCAGCCCCCGCGACTTGGCTCTTCCTCGGTTTCGTCAGTCCCACCTACCGTCGGCAACGACAGGAGTTTTCCCATGATCCGTTTCGCGTTCCTCGCCGCCATCGTTTCCAGCATGTTCCTCGTCGGCACCGTTGATGCCGCGCAGACCCGCGCCGCCCGGCAGTCGGTGGACGCCGCCCGGAAGGGCCCGGTGTCGAAGCTGATCGAGCTCGAGCGCCGCAAGAACGAGTGGCTGCGTCAGCAATTCGGTCGATGAACCCCGCCTCCCGGGAGTGGCTCGCCGGCCTGAGGCAACGCATCGCTGACGAGCGGTGCGGCCCGGGCCCGGCGGGCCCAACCCGGCTGCCCGCTCCCACCGCGGCCGCTGTCGCCGCTGAGCGGATGATTCTCGCGGCGCATCTGGTCGTCTGGGTCGAGAACGAACTGCTCGCCTTGCTCGACGCCCGCCGCGCGGCCCTCCCATCGGCCGCCGATCCGTATCCGGCGATCGTCATCACCACCTCGCCTTTCGGCATTGATGTCGTCGCAGACGTGCTGGCCCGGGATGAACCGCTCGTGGCGAGCCTTCGCGACTCGATCGTCGCGGTCACCGAGCGTGAGTACCGCGATTGGACGAAGGTGCATCCCGACCCCGGCCATCTGCTGCATGTGAACCATTGGAGCTGGGTGAAGACCGCCGTGCCGGAGGCCCGCCGCGAGGAATTCTCGCGATACCCGCTCGCTGCGGGGGAGGCGTTCTGGCTGCATCGCACCGGCACGACGGGGTGTGGCGTGGAGCGGCGGTTCTGCCACCTCTGGAAGTGGAACGGCGTGGCCGCGAGCCTGGTCCGGCCGTTCGTCGAGGAGCGGGTCCGGCGGCTGTGAGCCCCGCTGCCGATTTCGCGCACGCGATTGCCGAAATTCGCGCAAGGCAGTAAGTATTCTGCTGTTCGCTGAGACACCGAGGGGCCGCACGATGCCGCGCATTCTGCTCACGACGACCTCGTTTCAGGACACCCCCGGCGACCACCATCGCCTGCTCGCCGACACCGGCTGGGAGATCGTCACGGCCCGCGGGCCACTCTCGGAAGCCGACACGCTCGCGGTCGTGGGGGAATTCGACGGCTACATCTGCGGCGATGATGCCATCACCCGCCGGGTGCTCGAGAAGGCGAGGCCGCGGCTGAAGGTGCTGTCGAAATACGGCATCGGCGTGGACAAGATCGACGTCAAGAGCTGCACCGAGTTCGGCATCCCGCTCCTGTTCACGCCGGGCGTCAATCACACGACGGTCGCGGAGCACACGTTCCTGCTGCTTTTGGCCCTGGAGAAGAACCTCCTGTTCCACACCGATTCCACCCGCTCCGGCGGCTGGAAGCGGCAGACGGGCCACGAACT
>JBBAVM010000005.1:18826-61150 GCA_040397685.1 Pirellulales bacterium | reverse complement strand
TGGCAGGATCGGCTCGTCACGCTCTTTCGCCACCACACCGGCGACCACGCGCTCGCGGAGGACCTGGCGCAGGAGGTGTTTCTCCGCGTGTATCGCGCGCGGGCCACGTACAAGCCCACGGCGAAGTTCACCACCTGGATCCACACGATCGCGAACAACGTCTCGAGCGATCTCAGGCAGCGGGCGTACCGCCGCAAGGAACGCGGCGTGCCGACGAACGTCTCGGCGTCGTCGAGCGCCCTCGGCCTCGAGCATCTCGCCGTCGCCGCGAGCGGTCTGCGGCCCGCGCGGCAGGCCGACCGGAGCGAGCTGTGCGACGTCGTCCAGGACGCCATCGCCTCCCTCGCCGACAACCAGCGGATGGCCGTCTTGCTCGCCAAGTTCGAGCACTGCTCCTACGAGGAGATCGCCGCCGCCATGGGGCTCACCGTGCCGGCCGTGAAATCACTCCTCTTCCGGGCCCGCGATCAGCTCCGCGAGAAGCTCGAGTCGTACGAGCGGGAGGGAACACGGTGAGCGACCCCGTTCCGACCGCGACGACGGCCGGCACACCCGCGGAGGCGCTCGGGGCCGCGTGGGACCTGCTCGACGCCCTGCCGCCCGCGGCCGCCCCGGCGACGATGACCTCGACGACCGTGGAAATGGTCGCGGCGGCCGCCCGCGACGGCGTGGCCCGGAAGGCGTCGCGGGTCGGGTGGCTCGCGCCAGCCGCGGCCGTGGCGGCGGCATTCCTCGTCGGCCTCGTCGCGGGCCGCGCGACGATGAGCGACGCCGATCGGGGCATGCTCGAACACCTTCCGGCGATCGAGCACCTCGACGTGCTCCGCGAGGCGGGCAGCGTGGAGTTCCTGTCGCAGGTCGCGCGGCGCCACTATCCGCCGCCGCGGAGGCCGCCGTTCGGCCGCCCTGAAGAGCCTGGCGCCGACCCGGGCCCGCCGCCGTACGAGGCGCTCGACGCCGCCGTCGCGGCGTTCGCCGCCGCCCCGCTCGGCGGTGATGCGATGTCCATCGCCGCCCGCCGGAAGTCGTTCGAGGCCCATCCCGACGAGGAGCGGCGGCAACTCGTCGATGCGGCCGCTGAATTCGGCCGGCTCTCCCCGACCCGCCGCCGGGAACTCGTGCAACTCGCCCGCGCGCTCGGCGGCCGCGACGGCGTGGGGCCCGACCGCGACGAACTGCTCGCCGCAGCCCGGCTGTGGCATCAATGGCTGGCCATCCGCGATCCTGCGGAACGCAAGGGGGTGATCGACCTCGACACGGCCGAGCGGCTCGAGTGGCTCGATCGCTACGCCAGCCTGCGGCCCGGCCCGGGCCGGCCGCGGTTCAATGGCCGGCCGCCGGCCGATCCGCGCCGGGGGCCGCCACCGCCCGGAGAAATGTCCGCACCGCCGCGTTGAACGTCGTGGGATCCTCGAGCGGGGCGAGGTGCCCGGTGCGGGGCATGACGAGCAGCCGCGGCCGCGCGAGCACCGCCTCCGCCCGTTCCATGCACGCCGGCGGCGTGATCGTGTCCTCCGCGCCGACGACGAGCAGCACGGGCACCGCGACCTGCCGCAGCGCCTCCGACATGTCGGGCCGGGCACCGAGGGCGGCGAGCGCGGCGGTGATCGTGGCGACGGGCGTGGACCGGATCGTGCGCTCGAGTGCGGCCTCGATCCCGGCCCGGCCGGGCTTTGCCCGGGCGGCTTCCGAGCGGGCGAGGAGGTTGGGGATCATCGCCGTGGCGACGACCTCCGGGCCGAGCCGCTCCACCTTGGCGGCGAGTTCGCCCCGGGCCGCGCGGGCCTCGGGCGTGTCGGCCTCGAGCTTCGTGTCGGCGAGGATCAAGGCCCGCACCCGTCCCGGATGTCGCACGGCGACGTGCTGGGCGACGTAGCCCCCCATCGACAGGCCACAGACGACGACGGACTCCGTCACGTGGAGCGCGTCGAGGAGCGCGACGGCGTCGTCCGCCAGTTGGACGATGCTCGCCGGCGGTGGGCCGGCGCTCGAGCCGAAGCCGCGTTGGTCGGGCGCGATCAGCCGGAACTCGTCGGCGAGTTCATCCTGCCCCGACCACATCGAATGGTCGAGCGGGAATGCATGCAGCAGGAGCAGCGGCAGGCCGCTGCCGCGGGTGTGCACGGCGAGACGGGTGTCGGGCAGTTGAACGTGGTGCATCACCGCGCCGCCGTCTCGAACCGCTCGAGGCTGCGGCGGATCGTCTGGTTGTGCGGCTCCTGCCGCTGCGCGAGCCGCTGCGCGCGGATGGCCGCCTCGCGCCGCCCTGCGGCCGCATGGCAGTGGGCGAGTGTGTCGAGGTAGCTCGCGTTGTCGAACGACTTCACGAGCGACAGTTTCGAGTACCGGGTCGCCTTCTCGAAGTCCCCCTCGGTGTTGGCGACGAGCCAGGCGTATTCGTTGTAGCCGGTGGCGTCGTCGGGCACCGCCTGGATCTCGTCCTCCAGTTGGGAGAGCGTTGCCTGGATCCGCTTCACGGCGTCGAGCCGCTGCTCGGGCGTGTTGTCGGGCAGGTGGTAGAGGCCGATCAGGGCATCGACGTCCTTGGGATAGATGGCCAGCGCCTGCTCCAGTGCCGCCCGGCAGGCCACGAGGTCGTTTCGGCGGCGATGCACGCAACTCTCGAAGAAGTGCATCCGCGACCGCGTGCCGCGCGGATCACGGCCGACGGCGTCGAGCAGCGGTCCGCGATTCCGCCGCGCCGCCGCCGGCTCGTCGGCGAACAGTCGTTCCAGGCACCGGGCGGCCTCCGCGTCGCGCTCGAGATCATGGAGAAACTCGGAATACATCACCGCCGCGAGCGCGGTCTCCGAGGCGGCCTGATCGGCCGTGATGAGCAGTGCGTCATAGGCCTGCACCGCCCAGTCGGTGCAGCCCCACTTCACGAGCAGCATCGCCGCCTGGAGCCGCTCGGCGAACGGTTGCTCCTCCGCGGCCCCGAGCGCCGCCGCGAACCGCGCGGCGGCTGCGGGTTCGCGGCCGCACGACCGTTCGGCGTGGGCCAGGGCGAGTTCCAGGAGCAGCCCGCGGTCTTCCTCGGGCGCCGCCACAACGGCCTCGACCACGTCCGGCAGGCCGACCTCGACAGCCCAGGCGAGCGCCTCCACGACACGGGTCTCCCCATCGTCGTCTTCCGTGCGTGCCTCGGCCACGATGCCGCGTGCGGCCTCGAGCGCGGCGGCACGGTCCCCGCCCGCAAGCAGCATGCGCACGTGGCAGCGTTCGATGATTTGCCGCGTCTGATCCATCGCGTCGCGCTCGTCGCCGGCGGACGCAGCGGCGTCGCGGGGAGGCTGGGCGGCGGCGACGAGCCCGAGATCGGCGAGCGCGGCCTGGGCGGCGGCGAGGGATGTGGCCCGGCTCGCCGCGTCATCGGTGCCGGTGAAGCCCGCGAGCGCCGCGAGAAACCGGGCGGCGGGACGCTGGGCCGGACCGAGCCCCGCCACGATCCGGCTCCGAATCGCGGGCCACGCCGGATCGTGTGCCCGCCACTCCCGGGCGAGGAGCGAGGCCGCCACGCGCGAGCCCGCCGTGGACGGGTCGAGGCGCACGACACGGGCCAGCGCCTCGATGCCACCGTCGTCATCCACGCGGAGGAGGCGATGCATCGCCTGGACGCGCTCGGGAAACGCGCGGCGCTTGAAGCGCGAGAGCAACTTCACGACCTCGGGCGGGTCGTGCGGCATCTCGAACGGGATCGCCTCGACGAGCCATCGGGCCCGGAGCGCGACCTCGAGGTCGCCGCTCGTCTCGGCGGCAGCCAGGAGCGCGTCGATCGCGGTGGGCCCGAGCGCCTTGAGGTCGGCCGCCGCCGCCTCGCGGCGGTGATAGTCCTCGTCGCCGAGGGCGGCGATCAGCGTGGCCACCTGCTCCGGGGAGGCCGTGTCGGCCCGGGCTGGCGGAAGGTGGGCAACCGTCGCCGGAAGGAACACAAGCGCGGCAGCCACCACGACGCGTTGGGCGGCGATCGACGGCAGGTGGACTCGACGCCGCGGCATGCAATGCTCCCGACGGCAGACGGCTCGGACGATCTTGACAGCCTACGGCGGCGGCCGAGCGCCGGGCAAGCAGCCGGCTCAGGCCGCGTCGGGGCCGATGCCGAGGTCGCGGATCGTGACGAGCGACTCGAGCGGGATACCCTGTGCGGCGAACGCCGCCTCGGCGCCGGCGAGGCGGTCGATCACCGTCACGACCCGCTCGACCACGAGCCCGAACTCCCGCGCCCGCTCGATCGCCGTGAGGGACGAGCCGCCGGTGGTCGTCACGTCCTCGACGATCACGACCCGTTGGCCGGGCTCGACCGGCCCCTCGACGTAACGCTTCGTGCCGTGATCCTTCGGCTCCTTGCGGATCATGAATCCCTTGAGCGGACGGCCGGCGACACCGGCCATCGTGACGACCGCGGCCGTGATCGGGTCGGCGCCGATCGACATGCCCCCGACGGCATCGGGAAAGTGGGACAGGGCCGCGAGCCGCTCGAGGATCGCCTGGCCGACGAGCATCGAGCCCTCGGCATCGAGCACGACCTGTTTCGCGTCGAGATAGAAACTCGCCTCCCGCCCGGAGGCGAGACGGAACGTACCCCTTTTGAGCGCTTTCCGGGTGATGAGATCGACGAGTCGGGCAGTGGGCGACGGCGGATTGGTGGGCTGGTTCATGGCGGGCGGAGTATAGCAGCCGCCGTTTTTTGCCTCGCACCCGCACGCTTTTACAATGGTCGGCATGCCCAGCCACCGGCCTTCCCTGCGCCTGTTCAGCGGCTTGGCCGCGGCACGGCTGTTCAGCGGCTTGGCCGCGGCCCTGCTTGCGGCGTGGTCCCCGGACGGCATAGCGCGGGCGGAAGATGATCTTCCGCCCGCGGCCGCGATCGTGGTGCAACTGCCGATCACGGGCACCCGCGACACGCAGGTCAAGTCGGCGATCATGCGCCGCATCGACGACCTGCGGCGCCGCCCGGGGCAGCGCGGCGTGCTCGTGCTCGAGATCCGCGTGGGAGACGACAGCGACACCCTGCCCAGCGACTTCGGCCGGGCCCTGGAACTGGCCCGGTTTCTCGGAGACGACCGGCTCGCCGGCGTGAAGACGGTCGCCTTCCTCCCCGAGGGGGCGGGCGGCCATGCGGTACTCGTGGCCCTGGCCTGCGAGGAGATCGTGATGCCCGCGGATGCCGTACTCGGCCCGGCCAACGCGGAGGAGCCAGCCATCGACGCCGCGATGCGTGCCGGGTATGCCCAGGTGGCGGCGCGGCGCAGGACCGTGCCGCCGGCGTTGGCGTTGGCCCTCCTCGACCCCGAGGCACGGGTCGTGCGGGTGACGACCGACTCGGGGGAGCGGTTCGTGGAGGAACGCGACCTCGACGCCATCCGGCGCGAGTCGGCCGTGCTCGACGTCGAGCAGATCGGCCCGACGCCCCTGGCGCTCGTCGGCCGCCGCGCCCGTGAACTGGGCATCGTGCGGCTGCTCGCTGCCACGCCTGGTGAACTCGCCCGCGGGCTGCGTATCGACGAGGCTTCGCTGCACACCGATCCGGGCGCCGCGGGCGGCTGGAACGCGGTGCAGGTGGTGCTGTCGGGGCCGATCACTGCCGACGCCGTCGCCCGCACGAAGCGGAACATCGACGAGGCGCTCGGCGACGGGGCGAACTTCATCTGCCTCCGCATCGACAGCCCGGGCGGCGACCCGGAGCAGAGCCTCGTGCTGGCGACGTGGCTGGCGGCGCTCGATCCGGCCCGCGTGCGGACGGTCGCCTGGGTGCCGCGCGAGGCGCGGGCCGATGCGGCGCTCGTCGCGCTCGCCTGTGACGAACTCGCGATGGCCCCCCGCGCCGTGATCGGTGGCGAGGGTGCGGCCACGATCGATCCCCGCCGCGCCGAGGCGCTCGCCGTCGCGTGGCGCGAAGGCGTGGCGCGAAAACGCGGCCGCAGCTGGTCGTTGCCCGTTGCGCTCGTCGCCCCGGGGCTTGTGGTGCGCCGGGCGACGCAGGCCGGGACCGGACGGACCGACTCCTTCTGCGACGACGAGCTGCTGCCGCGGGACGACCGTGAGACGTGGAAGCTCGGCGCCGACGTCGGCGTGGGGCCGATCGAGCTCGGTGCCCGGGCGGCGGAGTCGCTGGGGCTCGCGACGCACGTCGTCGAGGGGCTGCCCCAGTTGGTCGCGACCTACGGCCTGCCCGACACGATCGCGTTGCGGGAGCCAGGGTGGGCCGATCGGCTGCTCGACGCGCTGGCGAGCCCGGGCGTGGCCTGGCTCCTGCTGCTGGTCGGCGGCGCGGGCCTGTACATCGAGATGCACACACCGGGCATGGGGTTCGGCGGCTTCGTGGCGATGGTGGCGTTCATCATCTACTTCTGGAGCCAGTATCTCCACGGCACGAGCGGCTGGCTGGAGGTGATGCTGTTCCTCGCCGGACTCTTCTGCCTCGCCGCGGAGATTTTCGTCCTGCCCGGTTTCGGCGTGCTCGGCCTCGGCGGCGGCCTGCTCGTGATCGCCTCGCTCGTGCTCGCGAGCCAGTCGTTCGTGCTCCCGACCAACGACTACCAGATTCGCCAGCTCCAGTGGTCGCTCCTGGGGATTCTCGGGGCGGCGGTGGGGATCGCGCTGATCGGGGTGCTCGTACGCCGCTGGCTGCCGCGCGCTCCGGTCCTGCGGCACGTGCTGCTCGAGCCGCCGCCTGCCGATACGTTCGACGATGCGCCGCCTGATCTCGTGGGGCATGAGGGCGTCGCGGCCACGCGGCTGGTGCCGGCGGGGAAGGCCCGGATCGACGGTCGCCTCCACGACGTCGCCACCGACGGTGAACTCGTCGAGCCCGGCGAGCCGGTCCGGGTGATCGAGCAACGCGGCGGTCGGATCATCGTGCGCCGCGTTTCGCGGGCGACGGGTGCGCGATGACGGCACTCGTCTGGGTCGTCATTCTGCTGGTGGTCGGGTTGGCGGTGATGGTGCTCGAGGTGTTCCTGCCCTCGGGCGGCATCCTCGGATTCCTGAGCCTGACGGCGCTCGTCGCGGGGGTCGCGACCGCATTCCTCGAACTGGGCTCGACGGCCGGCCTGATCGTGCTCGCGGCCACGACGATCATCGTGCCGATCGTGCTGGCACTCGCCTTCCGCTGGTTTCCTGAGACGCCGCTCGGTCGGCGGGTGCTGCCGCCGCCGCCCGATCCGGCCGACGTCGTGCCCTCGGCGGCGCGGCGGCGACAGCTCGACAGGCTGGTTGGCCGCCATGGCCGGGCGGTGACGGAGATGCTGCCCTGGGGCGTCGTCGAGATCGAGGGGGTGCGGCTCGAAGCCCTGAGCGAAGGCGGGCCCATCGAGCGGGACGGAGCGGTGGAGGCGGTGGGCGTGCAGGGACGCGACCTCGTCGTGGCGCCGGTCCGCCGGCGGGACGGCCCGCGCCTGGCCGAAGAATCGCTGCAACCGGAATCGGGGGCACCCGACTTGTCCGCCGGCCTGTCACCGACCCTCGAAACCTTCGACTTTGAGCGGCTCGACCCGCCTTCTGCTTGACTCGCGCCGGCCCCGGAACCAGTCTTGAACGGTTCTTCGCCACGCTTCCCGCGGAGTGAGTGCCCCCCATGCCCACCCTGATCCTGCTCAGCCTCGGTATCCTCGCGCTGCTCCTGGTATTCGGGCTTCTCGCCCGCTACCTGCGGCTGTGGCTGCAGTCGTACGCGTCGAGTGCCGGCATCGGCCTCTTTGATCTGGTGGCGATGAGCTTCAAGAAGGTGAGCCCGACCGTGATCGTCCGGAGCAAGATCATGGCGGTGCAGGCGGGCTTGGGCGACGCCTCGGGCATCACGCGGCAGGCGCTCGAGGCCCACTACCTCGCCGGCGGCCGCGTGCCGCTCGTGGTGCAGGCGCTGATCGCAGCCAACAAGGCGAAGATCAAGGAACTCGACTGGAAACTCGCCACGGCGATCGATCTCGCCGGCCGCGACGTGCGCGAGGCGGTGCAGACGAGCGTCTACCCGAAGGTGATCGACTGTCCGGGGAAGAACAGCGGTCGTGAATCGCTCGATGCGGTCGCGAAGAACGGCATCCAGCTCAAGGTGCGGGCCCGCGTGACGGTGCGCACGAATCTCAACCAGCTCATCGGCGGCGCCACCGAGGAAACGATCGTGGCCCGCGTGGGGGAGGGGATCGTGTCGGCGATCGGTTCGGCCGAACGGCACACCGACGTGCTGGAGAACCCCGATGTGATCTCCAAGACGGTGCTGGCCCGTCGGCTCGACGCGAACACGGCGTTCGAGATCGTGTCGATCGACATCGCCGACATCGACGTGGGGGCGAACATCGGGGCCCGGCTGCAGGCCGACCAGGCGGAGGCCGACACCCGCGTGGCGCGGGCCAACGCCGAGGGCCGGCGGGCGATGGCGGTGGCGAAGGAGCAGGAGATGATCGCGGGGATCGAGGAGAGCCGGGCGGCCCTCGTCGAGTCGGAGTCGGAGGTGCCCAAGGCGATCGCCGACTCGCTCTCCAGTGGGAGCCTCGGGATCCTCGACTACTACAAGCTCCGGAACCTCCAGGCCGACACCGACATGCGTCGGACCATCGCCGGCGGCGGCACGCCCGCCCCGGTCACGCCATGACCAGCGCCGCGGTCCATCCACTGCCGCTGTTCGCCGCCGGCTTCGACTGGCTGGAGGCGATCCTGCCGATCCTGTTCGTCGGCTTCTGGATCGTGTCGCAGGTGTTCGCCGTCTTGCGCCGGGTGGCGGGTGGTCCGGCGCGGCCGCCTGTCGTGGGTCAGCCGGGCCGGCCGCGCGATGGCGCCGGAGCGCCGCCGCCGGAGGCCGAACGCTCCGAACTCGAGCGCCAGATCGCCGAGTTCCTGCGCGACGTGCAACGCGATCCGCGCGTCGCAGGGCAGTCGGGAAAGGAACGGCAGCCGGAGAAGGGGAAGCCACCGCGGCGAGCGGCGGAACCGCAGCGGCGTCCTCCGACGCCCGCCGTCAAGGAGCCGCGTCCCACGCCGGCGAAGACGGCGGTGGCCGGCATTCCGCCGCAGGCGCTGCGACCGGTGGGCGGACTTTCAGCCGGGCCGACGGACGTCGCGCGGCATGTGCAGGATGCCTTCGCGCATGAACTAGCGCATCTGCACTCGGGGCTCGAGGCCCGGGACGCGGAGGCGGGGGGCCGCGAGACGGCTCGTCGCGAGGCCGTGGGGACCACGCCATACGATCTCGTGCGCACGCTCCGCGATCCCGTCACGCTCAGGCAGGCGGTGCTTCTGCGTGAAATTCTCGAGCGCCCCGTCGAGCGGTGGTGAGCCGCCGCCCGCGCCGCCCCGGCCTGCCCAGATCCTCCTCGCCGTGGGGGGGTGGGGGAGCCGGGTAGCCCCGGTTTCCGCGGCTCTGACCGCGAAAAAAATCGCGGCTTGAGCGGTTGGGGCGGGTGATCTACAAGACCGACGTCGGGCCTGCGTCCGGCGGGCCTTTCACAGCGCGTAGACGAGGGACGCCCAAGCCTCGTCTACGCGCCTGTGAGAGGTGTGTCCGCGACGCATGCAGCCCAGGCGTGTATCCAAGGATGGATTCGCCACTCATGATGATGCGCCGCTGCGGTCTGCTTGCGATCGGTTTCGTCGTCGTGGCCGCGGTGTCGGCCGGCGTCGCCCGCTCGGCCGACGGGCCGGCGCCCGAGGGCTCGCCCGGGCAGGCCGACCACCTGCTCCCCGCGCGGGTCAGGGTGGCGGCGGAGCGCACCTATCTGCGGGCCGGGCCGGGCGACGATTTCTATCCCACCGAACTGCTGCCGCTGAACGCGGAGGTCGAGGTCTGGGCGTTCGATGCCTCCGGGTATGGCGCGGTGCGACCGGTCACCGGCAGCTACAGCTGGATCCGGGCCGCCGACGTCGATGACGAGACGCGGCTCGACGACCGCACGGTGGATGGCGGCGACGGCCGCGTCGGCGTGGTGGTCGCCGACGGCGCCGTGGCGCGGATCGGATCCCAGCTCAACGACCTTCGTCACGTGGCCCAGGTGCGGCTGGAGGCCGGGGAGCGGGTGCGAATCGTCGAAGAGGTACGGATCGAGTCGGGGCGGCACGCTGGCCTGTGGGTGCGGATCGAGCCGCCGGCGGGCGAGTTCCGCTGGGCGAAGCTGACGGACCTCGCGTTGCCGGCGGAACTGGCCGTCTTCGTGCCGAATCCCGTGCCGACACCGGACCACGCGACCGCGGGCGAGGCGTTTGCGGCTCTCAAGGACGCCGGCGCGGCGGTGGCCTCGGCGGTCGAGCAGGTGCGCGAGGCCGCCAGTGCGGATCCCGCCCTCGCTCCCTCGGCGCCGCCGGCGCTCGAGGCAGTGCCTCCGGCGAAGGGGCTGTTCGGCGGCTGGCTGCCGATGGGCAACGGCATTCTCGATGCGACGACCCGTCCCGCACCCGTGGCCGTCGGCAGCGGCGGCGGCGCCGCTGCCACCGATGAACTCGCCGACATCGACCTGTCGTTGTCGCTCGCGGTGACCGGACCCCCGGAGCAGATGAACCTGACGCAGATCCGCGAGCGGCTCCGGATCGCGGCCGCGAAGACGACCTCGCAGGCCGACCGGCTGCGGGCCGAGGCGATCGATGCCCGGCTCACGCGGTTCGAGTCCATCCACAGCAAGTACCAGGCGCTCGCCGTGGATACCCCCGCCGATGCCTCGCCGCTCCGTCTCGGAAGCATGTGGTCGAGCCTCTCGGCCATCGGCACCCGGCCGGTCCGGCCGGGCGTGCTGCCAGGCGGCGGGCCGGCCGATGGGCAGCCCACGTGGACGCCACCGACCACGACGGAGACCACCGGCCGGCTCGCGACGGTCGTGTCGCGTCGGCCCGACGCGCCGCGGTGGGCGATCGTGGACGAGCACAACACGGTGCTCGTCTTCGTCACGCCGCAGGCCGGCGTGAACCTGGCGCCGCTCGTGGGCCAGCAGGTGTCGGTGCGCGGCGCCCAGGGCTACATGCCCGAGTACAAGCGACCGTATCTCGTCGCCTCCGAGGCCCGGCCCCGCCTCGCGGCCGTGCCCCAGGCCGACGGCGAACTCACCCGCTGAACGGTCTGCTTTCGGCTAGCGGGTGCGCGTGTCGAGTGCTTCGGCGGGCAGCCACCGGGCGGCGAGTTCCGCCTGCACGACCGCGGGATCGTCGTCGCGGACTGCGGCGTTGCCGGCCGCCCGCGCGATGCGGGCGAACGTCGCCCGGTCGGCCGGATCGGTGCGGGAGAGCCGCGAGATGAGCCGCTCGATGCCCGCCGGGTTCCGCGCCGCGGCCGCGGACAGCGTCTCCATGAAGATGCAGATCTCCTCGAGATTCGCCGCCGCCGACCGCACGATGAGCGGCTGCAGCGTGCGGGTGACGAGTTCGAGCCCCATGCCGTCCACGTCGAGAAAGGCGTCGATGCGCACCGTCTGTCGCTCGGTGCCGTCGCCCGCGGGCTGGGGCTCGTGACGCACGAGGATCAGGCAGTTGCCGGTGAGCGGTTTCGGGGCGAGCGAGCCGGAATAGCCGCCCCGACCGTGGTAGACGTACAGTCCGCCGCGGCCCTGGCGCTCATGATGGACGAGACGCAGCATGCCGACGGTTCCATAGCCATCGGCGAGCCGCCACTGCGCGGGGCCGGCCGGATCGAGCACGAGGCGGCTGATGCCCAGCACCCGCCAGACATCGACGATCGCCTCCGGATGGACGAGCGCGAAGTCGAGCAGCGCCGCATCGCAGGCGAACGATTGCACCGGAAGCCGGCGGTAGAGGGTGGTGGCGCGAATCGTCCGCTCCACGGCCTGGCGTGTGGCCGCCGGCATGCGTTGGAGCGGCAGCTCGTCGAGAGCCTCCCGGCGGGCTTCGCGACTGGATGAACCACCATCGCTCCACGCGGCCGCGAATGCCGGCAACGAGTCGGCCGCGTGGCCGCCGGATGACGCGCCGAAGGCCACGGCCGCGGCCATGGCGAAGGCAACGTGGAACGAACGACGACGAGACGAATGCATCATGGCCCCCCCGAGCCGTCGCAGGGTCACACGCGACCCTGCCGACGCAGGAGACTTTTCGGCCTCCCAAGGCCGTCGGAACCAGTGAATTCCGCTCCTGGCCGCGCAGGGATACGGCCCGGGCGTTGCCCACCCTGCCAGGCTTGCCACGGCTCGGGGAGTTGGGCGTTGGCCCGCCACCGCGGTTTCCCTACGATCGCCCGCCCCCGCGGTCCCGGACTCCGAGTCGATGCGGTATTCCCACCACCACGAGCCATCCGAGCCAGCCTTGGCCGGCGAGCCCACCCCCGTCGCCGAGGCCGATGCGCATCACGCCCCGCCGGGCCTGCTGGGCCGCGGACTCGTGGCGTGGACGCGGCTGTGCCTGCGGGCAAGCGGGCTCGTGCTCCTCGCGGCGATCGCCTCGGCCGTGGCGGCGGGCGTCTATACGGCGCAAACGCTCGGCTACAAGGTGAGTCGCACCGATCTCCTCGACCCCAAGAGCGACTACAACAAGCTGTGGATCGACTACATCGCGGAATTCGGCGAAGACGACGACGCCGTCGTCGTGGTCGAAGGTCCGTCACGGGTCGCCGTCGTGAAGGCCCTGGAGGAGGTGTCGGCGGCCGTCGCCCGTGACGGAACGCTGTTCCATTCCGTGCTGCACGAGGTCGATCTGTCGAAGATCCGCGCCAAGGGTCTGCACTACCTTTCGCCGGCCGACCTCGCCGACATCGATCGCTTCATCGAGCAGACGCAGCCGATTCTCGACGGTGGCTGGGCGCAACTGCGCGTGGCGACCATGGTCGGAGGGCTCGCGGGCCAGATGGTTGCCGGGCAGCAGGCGGGCGCGGTGCCGGGCCGTGAAGGCCCGACGGTGGCGCTCGAGCGCTACAGCGAGAGCCTCGTGGCGGCGCTCGAGGCCGTGGCCCGCCCGGGGCAGGCCACGCCCGGCGACTACGTGTCGCCGTGGCCCGGGATGCCCGACTCGCTTTCGACCTTGCGCGACCTCTCGAGCCAGCACCTGCTCGCCAAGGATGGCCGGCTCGGATTCGTGCTCCTGCGGCTCGCGAAGGCGAAGGAAGGATTCGCCGGGGCATCGGCCGCCACCGACGAGCTCCGCCGGCTCATGAAGGAGGTCGGCACGCGTCATCCGGAGGTCACGATCGGTCTCACGGGGCTGCCCGTCATGGAAGACGACGAGATGCGTTCGAGCCAGCAGTCGATGGTGTGGGCGAGCGGGCTGTCGCTGGCGGCGGTGGTGGTCGTGATCATCGCCGGATTCGGCGGCGTGCGGCATGCGCTCATGGCCAACGGCGTGCTCGTGATCGGGATGGCGTGGGCCTTCGCCTGGGCGACGGCGAGCGTCGGCCACCTCAACATCCTCAGCGTGACGTTCACGGTGACGATGATCGGCGTGGGCATCGACTACGGCACCTACTACATCGGTCGCTACCTCGAGCAACGCCGCCGCGGGCTCGATTGCGAGGCGGCCCTGCTCGACACGAGCGCCTCGGTCGGCCCCGGAATCCTGACCGGCGCCATCACGACCGCCGTCGCGTTCTTCGCGGCCGCGCTCACCAGTTTCGTCGGCGTGGCGGAACTCGGGCTCATCGCCGGCGGCGGCATCCTGCTCTGCTGCGCCGCCGAACTGCTCGTGTTGCCGGCGGTGGTGGCGTTGGTCGATCGCAGCCCGCTCGGCCGGCGGATTCCGGTGCCGGTGCCGGTGCACTCCTGGCTCGCGCCGGTGTTTCATCATCCGCGGTTCGTCGCGCTGGCTGCCATGGCCGGCACCATGGCCATCGCCTCGGGCCTCCACGACCTCGGCTACGACCACAACCTCCTGAACATGCAGCCCGACGGCCTGGAGAGCGTCGAGATCGAGAAGAAACTGCTCGCCGAATGCGACCAGAGCGTGTGGTACGCGCTCTCGATCGCCGATTCGCGGGCCGAACTCCTCGACCGCAAGGAGCAACTGACGGCCCTGCCGAGCGTGGAACGCGTGGACGAGATCGCGTCGCTCCTGCCGGTGGACGAGGAACTGAAGCGTCCGCTCATCGAGCGGATCGGCAGCCGGCTGGCGGCCCTGCCAGAGCGGCCTCCCGAGATTCCGCTGGACCGGCTCGACGCCCTCGGCGAGACGCTCGCCTGGGCCCAGACCGAGGCCTCGAAGCGGCCCGATGCGCTGCGCTCCGCGTGGCACCTCGAGCGGGCCCGCGATGCCCTGCGCCGGCTCGGTCCGGAAGACTGTGCCCGGGCGCTCGCCACGTTTCAGCAACGGTCGGCCGGCGAACTGCTTTCCCGCCTGCATGCGCTCGCCGGCGTCGCCACCCCGGAGCCGCCGTCGCTCGGCGATCTGCCGCCGAGCCTCGTGGACCGGTTCGTGGGCCAGAGCGGCCGGCATCTCCTGAAGATCTACGGCCGGGGCGACATCTGGAACTTCGCGGCCCTCGAGAAGTTCGTGCAGGACGTGCGGAGCGTCGATCCTCGGGCCACCGGCAATCCCCTCCAGGCCTACGAGGCATCGCTCGAGATGAAACGCAGCTACGAGCAGGCGGCGCTCTACGCGCTCGTCGTGATCCTCGCCGTCTTGTGGCTCGACTTCCGCAGCCTGTCCCACTCGTTCCTGGCCGCGCTCCCGCTGGCCCTGGGCATGGCGCAGACGCTCGGCCTCATGGGGCTCCTGGGGATCGACCTCAATCCGGCGAATCTCATCGGGATCCCGCTGATCCTCGGGATCGCGGTGGACTACGGCGTGCACATCGTGCACGACTACCTCGAGCGGCCGGGCCCCTACGCGATCAGTGCCTCGACGGCCAATTCCGTGCTCGTCGATGCGCTGACGACGATCCTCGGCTTCGGCGCGCTGATGGTGGCGAGCCATCGGGGGCTCGAGAGCCTCGGCCGCGTGCTCACGCTCGGCGTGACCACCTGCACCGTGACGTCGCTCATCTTCCTGCCGGCCGTCCTCGCGCTCCTCAAGCCCCGACGTGAACCGGCCTGAAACATGCCTTGCCCCGCCCGGCTGCGGCGCGGTATTTCCCCGTCGCCTGTCGTTCGGAGCCGCCATGCGCACCGCCATTCTCCCGATCCTCTGCCTTGCCCTGCTCGCCCCGGCGGCGTTTGCCGCCCCACCGGAGCGGGCCGTCAACATCGCCATGGAGGATCAGTTCAGGAACCGGCACGAGACGGGCACGATGCGCGGCGACGTCGTCGTCCTCGTCTACGCGGAGCGCAGGGGGGGCGAGGCGGCCCAGGAGCTCGGCCGCCGCCTCCACGTCCACTTTCATCCCACCGCCGCCACGGCGTCGGCGACCGAGTGGCTCCGGCAGCCCGTGATCGGCATCGCCGGTTGGCCGGCCGGGGTCCGCGCGCCCGACGTGCACGTGATCGCCGTCGCGAGCATGCCCGAGATTCCGAAGCCGCTTCAGCCCGTGGCCCGGGCCCAGATGCGCAAGGATTCGCCTTTCGTGCCGGTATGGCTCGACTTCGAGGGCCGGCTCGAGCACGCCTACGGCATCGTCTCCGGCGGGCCCAACATCGTGCTCGTCAACACCCGCGGCGAGGTGCACGCGGTGCTCTCGGGCCATGTGGACGAAGTGAAGATGCGCGAACTCGTGGCCACGATCGACGCCCTGCGGCTCGCCGCTCGTCCCGATCCGCGGACGGCCGCCGTCCCGACCGGACTCGCCCGCTGAACGCACGAACTCGGCTGCCGCCCAACGGCGTTCGCGGACTGGGGCGGACCAGGGCGGGTAGGCGAAGGGGGTCGGCGAACGCTCGAGGAGCCTTGGGCCGCCACGGCCCACGCGACGAGACTTTTGCCGCCCCCGAGCCGGCGACACGACTATCTTGGATGCGCTCTAGGACCGCGAGCCTTCCTTGAGGCGGCGGCTGGCGCGGGTGAGCGTGTCGCGTTCGGCGGTCGAAAGGCTCGCCTCACCGGAGCGGCTGATCTTTTCGAGGATCCGATCGACCTCCTCCTGCAGTTCGGCATCGAGCTTTCCCGCGGGCCGCGTCTCGGAGGCCGGCCGCCGCGGTCGCGTGCCAAAGTCGTCCTCCGGCCGCAGCACCCGCATCCGGCGCCGGCGGAAGCGGGACAGGAGATCGTCGAGGCCGCCGAGGTGCCAGCCCCGCCAGGCGTAGAGCAGGCCGAAGATCGCGCCCGCCACGTGGGCCACATGGGCCACATTGCCGCCCCCGGCGGCCGCTCCCTGCACGTCGGAGACGAAATACAGGATGCCGAGCGCCCAGGCCGGGACGGGCAGCACGCCCCAGATGAGCACGGTCGTGCGGGGGAAGTTCAGCACGAAGACCGCGAGCACCGCCATCACGGCTCCGCTGGCACCCACGAGCGAGAACCGCGCCGCCTGGACCGGGTGGCCGACCTGCACGCTCACGAGCCAGGCCAGGCCGGCGATCACGATCGCGGTGACGTAGAAGCGGAAAAATTCAGCCCGCCCCATGATTGCCTCGACCTCGCGGCCGAAGAACCAGAGCGCGAGCATGTTGAACACGAGGTGCCGCGGGTTGTGGCTGTCGTGGACGAAGCCATAGGTGACGAGTTCCCAGGCCTTGAGCAGGTGCTGCGGGAGATCCCCCTCGAGCGCGAGAAAGCGATTGACCGGCACCTCGCCCGCGCCGAGAAGGTTCGCGACCCAGATCGCGATGTTCGCGACGATGATCGTGAGCACGCCCGTCCATTCCTGGAGGAAGGCGTTGGACGGCTCGGGGCGGTAGTAGCCGCGGTCGGAGAATCCCATCACCGGCATCGTAGGGCCGCGCGGGGGGCGGCGGCAACCTGCTCGAACCGACGGCGACCCTGGCTGGCCGCTCGCCATCTGCTAGGCTTCCCGTCCGGATTTTGGGCAACGCCGGAGACCTGGAAGGAACGAAGCATGGCGACCAACGGAACGCTGGGCCGGAAACTGCGGATGGGGATCGTGGGTGGCGGGCAGGGGTCGTTCATCGGCCGCGTGCACGTGACCGCGGCGGTGCTCGACAACCGCGCCGAACTCGTGGCCGGGGCATTCTCGAGCGACGCCGCCCGGTCCAAGGCGAGTGCCGCCGACTACGCCGTGGACGAAACGCGGGCCTACGGCTCCTACGAGGAGTTGTTGGCGAAGGAAAAGGCCCTGCCGGCCGACCGGCGGATCGACTTCGTGTCGGTCACCACCCCCAACCACATGCACTTCCCGGTGGCGAAGGCCGCGGTCGAGGCCGGCTTCAACGTGGTCTGCGACAAGCCGCTCACGCTCACGCTGGCCGAGGCGGAGGCCCTCGCCGCGATCGTGCAGAAGGCACCGGTCGTGTTCGCCGTGACCCACAACTACACCGGCTACCCGCTCGTACGGCAGGCGCGGGAGATGATCCTCTCGGGCGAGTTGGGCGACATCCAGGCGATCCGCGCCGAGTACATCCAGGGCTGGCTGCGGACCAGGCTCGAGTCGGAAGGCCAGAAGCAGGCCGCCTGGCGGACCGACCCGAAGCGGAGCGGCGCTGCCGGCTGCTTCGGCGACATCGGCACCCATGCCTACAACCTCGGCCGCTACATGACCGGGCTCCTGCCCGAGAAGATCAGTGCGAACCTCAAGATCTTCGAGCCGGCCCGGGCGCTCGACGACTACGGACACGCCGTGATCCGCTACCAGAACGGAGCCTTGGGCACCGTGACGGCCTCGCAGATCAGCCACGGCCGTGAGAACGACGTGCGGATCCAGATCGACGGCACGCTCGCCAGCCTCGAATGGCACCAGGAGAACCCCAACCAGCTCTTCGTGCGCAAGAACGGCGAGCCTCACCGCATCTTCACCCGCGACCCGAACGCGCCCTACATGAACGCCATGGGCAAGGCCGCCTGTCGGCTCCCGTCGGGGCATCCCGAGGCGTTCTTCGAGGCGTTCGCCAACATCTACCGCGGCGCCTACGACGCGATGGAACTCGCCCTCGCGGGCAAGCCGTTCGAGCGCACCGACACGATCTACCCCAACATCCACGACGGCGTGGAGGGGATGTATTTCATCGAGCAGGCCGTGGCGTCGAGCAAGGCCGACGGCGCCTGGCTGCCGCTCGCGCACCCGCTCGCCCGGCGATAGTCCAGCGAGCATGGTCCGGCTCGGGGGCGGCAAAAGTCTCGTCGCGTGGGCCGCAGCGGCCCAAGGCTCCTCGAGCGTTCGCCGACCCCCTCGCCTCGTCCTCACTCCCGACAAGGATTGACCCGAGCATGGCGAAGACCGACACGGCGTACTTCGTGTTCGACATCGAGAGCGTGGCCGACGGCGCGCTCGTGGCGCAGGTGAAGTATCCGGGCGAGGGGCTCACGCCGGAGAAGGCGATCGCGAAATACCGCCGAGAGCTGCTCGAGGAGAACGGGAAGGACTTCGTTCCCTACACGTTCCAGCTTCCGGTGTCGCTCGTGATCGCGAAGGTCGCGCACGACTACCGCCTCATCGACCTCGTGGCCCTCGACGAGGAGCAGTCGCGGCCGCACGAGATCGTGCGGCTGTTCTGGGACGGCTGGCAAAAGTACCGCCGCCCGCGGCTCGTGAGCTTCAACGGTCGCGGCTTCGACCTGCCGCTCCTCGAGCTCGGCGCCTACCGCTACGGGCTGGCGATTCCCGACTGGTTCGCCGAGGACCGGAAGAGCTTCGACCAGCCCCGCAACCGCTACGCCACGTTCGCCCACTTCGATCTCCACGAGTGGCTCACGAACAACGGTGCCTCGCGGTTCACTGGCGGCCTCTCGCTCGCCGCCACCCTGATCGGGAAGCCGGGCAAGCTCGACGTCGCCGGCCACATGGTGCAGGACCTCTGGGACGCCGGCAAGAAGGCCGAGATCCACGACTACTGCCGCGGCGACGTGCTCGACACCTACTTCGTGTTTCTCCGCTCGCGGGTGGCGGCCGGGGAGCTCTCGCTCAAGGAAGAGCATGCGATCATCGAGGACGCGCGGGAGTGGATCGAGGAGCGGGCCAAGACATCGGCCGGCCTCGCCCGCTATCTCGCCGCGTGGGGCGACTGGCAGAGCCCGTGGGCGTAGGGCCTACTTGTCGGCGTCTTCGGCCGCCGCAGCGGGCGCGGGATCGGCGGGCTTCGGGGCTTCCGGTGGCGGCGACGGCTCCGCAGCCGCGGGCGCGAGGGCGTCGAGCGGGCTTGCCGTCTCGCCGGCGGGCCCGGCAGGAGCGTCGTCGGTCGCCGTCGTCGCCGCAGGCGGGGCGAGCGCGGCGGCGACGGCCTTCGCGGCCGCCTTGCCCGCGTCGTCGATCTTCCCCTTCGGCGCGCGGGCCTCGACGGTGTACATCCGCCCGCCGGTCACGACGGCCCAATTCCAGCGTTCGATGGGTTCCGCGATCCCGTCCACCTTTGCGGACCCCGGAATGCCCCATGTGACGCCGAAGTGCGGCCCGAGTTTCACCGCGGCCGCCTTCTTGAGGGGCTTGGCCTTGCCGAGCGCCTGCGCGACGCCCTCACCGACAGCCGCCGCAAAGGCCTGGTGGTTGTCCGCCGTGACCTCGGAAAATTCCGCGGGGGCCGCTTCGGCCGTGACGAGAATCTTCGGGTAGGTCTTCTTCGGCCCCGGCTGATACTTGACGAGGCAGTCCTTCGAGCGCGGCAGCCGCGTCCAGCCGGAGGGAGATGCGACCGCGATCCGGCCCTCGTCCACCGCGAGCGCCGTGTCGAGATCGACGGCCGGCAGTTTGTCGTTCCCGGCGCCGCCACCCTTCGGTTTCTTCGTCGTGCCACCGCAGCCGGCGAGCGCGAGCCCCACGAGCCCGGAGACCACCATCCGCCGCCAACCCCGCGCCGCGTCGCCGGCCGTCATGGACTTACTCCGAGATCGCTTCCTTGACCAGCTGCACGAAGTGCTGCGAACGGGACGATGCCGTGAGATCGGCCGCCTTCTTCTCGGCCGCCTTCTTGTCGGCGTATTCGAAGAGGGCGAGCCGCTTGAGCGACGGGCTGAAGATGCCCCAGTAGGCCTTCATCCGGACTTCCTTGGCGGCCTTCTTGCGGCTGGCCTTCTTGGCGGCGGGCTTCTTCGGCTCCTTGGCGGCCTTCTCCTTCTTTTCCTTGGCCGGCTTCTCCTTGGCGGCCTTCTTGGTCGTCTTCGCGCGGGCCTCCGCTGCGTCTGCCTGGGCCCTGAGTTCCTTGCGGTTCACCACTTTTCGCGCCATGTCGCCCTGTGATCCTTCCGTTGCCTGGGAATGGGAGATGGACGTCGGCCGCTGCCGAGCCGTCGCGGCGGCAGTATAGCGGTCGGCCACGGCGCCCGCACCGCGACCTATACTTTCCCCGATGAGCACCGCCGTCACCCCGCTGCCGCCCGCCGCGCCGTTTCCCGAGTATCGCAGCCTCGAGGACGCGGAGCTTTCCGCCCGGATCGAGGGCGTGCGGCGCCGCATGGGCGAGCGGCTCGTGATCCTCGGTCACCACTACCAGCAGGACGGCGTGATCGCCCACGCCGACTACCAGGGGGACAGTTACCAGCTCTCGAAGTCGGCGGCGGAGCGGGCCGGCTGCGAGGCGATCGTGTTCTGCGGCGTCCACTTCATGGCCGAGACGGCCGATATCCTCGCCAACCGGCCCGCGGCGGTGGCGGCCCGCGGCGGCCGCCGCATCACCGTCGTCCTGCCCGACATGGCCGCCGGCTGTTCGATGGCCGATATGGCGGCGATCGAGCAGGTGGAGGACGCCTGGGCCGATCTGGGGACCGTGATCGACACCGCCGACGTCACGCCGGTCACCTACATCAACTCGGCCGCGAGCCTGAAGGCCTTCTGCGGCCGCCATGGCGGCATCGTCTGCACCTCGAGCAACGCCCGGGCCGTGCTCGACTGGGCCTTCGCCCGTTCCCGCCGCGTACTCTTCTTTCCCGACCAGCATCTCGGGCGGAACACGGCCCGCACGATGGGCGTGCCGCTCGACGAGATGTGCGTCTGGAATCCGCACGCCCCTTCGCTCGGCGGCACCACGGCCGCGCACCTGGCACACAGCCGCGTCATCCTCTGGCAGGGGCATTGCAGCGTCCATGCGATGTTCAAGCCGGAGCACGTGGACGCGATGCGGGCGAACCTCCCCGGCGTGAAGGTGCTCGTGCACCCCGAGTGCTCGATGGAGGTCGTGGACAAGGCCGACCTCGTGGGCTCGACGAGCTACATCCTCAAGCAGGTCGAAGCCGCGCCGCCCGGCACGACGTGGGCGATCGGCACGGAACTGCACCTCGTGAAGCGGCTCGAGCAGAACCACCCCGAGCAGATGATCCGATTTCTGTCGCCGGTCGTCTGCATGTGCGCGACGATGTACCGCATCGACCTCGCCCACCTCTGCTGGAGCCTCGAGCATCTCGAGCGGGGCCGGCCCGTGAACGTGATCCGTGTGGACGACGAGACGGCGCACTGGGCGCTCACCGCGCTCGAACGCATGCTCAGCGTGTCGTGAGGCACCACCGCCGCCGCGAGCGACCTCACCGCGCCCGCGCCGGATCGTGACTGCCCGGACCCCCTCGCTTGCGCTTCGGGCTTCCGAAGGGGGAGGCGAGGGGTTGCCCCTACCATCGAGCCGGCTTTACCGACAAGCGAAGCCATGGATGGCGCAGCGCAGTCGGTAGGAGTGAACAAAGCCCGGAGGGCGGAGTGAACGTCCGGCGAGATGGTATGGGGCAGCCCCGAGCCGGGTTGGGCGACGCGGTTAGGCGGTCACGCGTTCGAGATGGCCGTGGAGTTCGACGAGGCGGCGGTGGCGGGCGTAGCGGTCGGTGAGGATCCGCACGGTGGCGGCGCGTGGCGTGAAGCGGGTCGGCGTGCCCGAGGCGTGGCTCGCGAGGAAGGCGGCCCAGTCCGGGGCGCGGCCGGCGAGGGCGAGCGCGCGGTATTTGGCCATGAGTGCGGCACCCCAGGCCGTGCCCTCGGCGGCGCCGTCGAGGATCACGACCGGCGCGTTGAAGACGTCGGCCAACAGCTGGCCGAGGGCCGGCGTCTTCGCGAGGCCGCCCGAGAGCACGATCTCGTTCCGGGGAAAGTGCTGGTCGTCGAGCGGCTCGCTGCCCAGCCGGAGATCGAACATCGTCGCCAGCAGCATCGCCTTGGCGACGTTGCCGGGCGTGGCGTTCCTCTCGTTGAGCCCCACGACGCAGGCCGAGCCGCCGCGTGAGACGCCAAGGCCCGGCTCGTCGTCCATGAACGGCAGGGCCACGAGGCCGCCACAGTCGTCGGGGGCGGCGAGCAGTTGCGGAACGACCGCCGCGAAGCCGTCGCCGCGGCTGCCGCCGGCGACCCGGCCGAACATCTCGACGATCGCGTTGAGCGCCGTCGTGCCGTTCCGCAGCCACACCATGTTGATCGGCTTGCCGTCGGGGGCACAGAAATGATCGACACTACGTGCGATTCCCGTGAACGGCCGGTCGCCGACGGCGTTGGCGACGACGCTCGTGCCGAAGCTCATCGACACCGTGCCCGCCGCGCCGATGAGCGAGCCGGTGAGCGCAGCCGGCTGGTCGCCCTCGGCCGGGGCGACGGGGATGCCGGCGGGCAGGCCGAGCAGCGTCGCGCCGTGGCCGTCGAGTGAGCCGCCGTCCTGGCCGGCGCGGCGGACATGGGGGAGCAGATCGCCGAGCCTTCGGATGCCGCGGCCTCCAGCCGCGGCGTGCACGAGCGCGTCGAAGTCGGCCAGGAGCGTGGCGTCGTAGTCGAGCGTCGCCTGGTCGATCGGGAACATGCCGGCGGCGTCGCCGATGCCGAGGTTCCAGCCGCCCGTGAGCCGCTGGGCGAGCCAGCCGGCGGGCGTCGTGAGGTGCGTGGCCTTGGCGGCGAGTTCCGGCCGGTTGCGGATCGTCCACAGCCAGCGGGCGCTCGTGATTCGCTTGGGGCACTTCACGCCGAGTCGCTCGGTGAGTTCGTGCCCCTCCGCCTCGTTACGGCCGTCGCACCACAGCCGCGCGGGGCCCAGCGACCGGCCGAGGTCGTCGGCGAGCACTTCGCCGTGCATCTGCCCGCAGATGCCGATCGCCCGCACGTCGGGCTCGATGCCGAGCGCGGCGAGCTTCGCCCGCAGGTCGTGCATCGCCGCCCCGAGGGCCCGCTCCCAGTCGGCGGGGTCCTGCTCGTAGCAGTCGCCCGCGAGCCCGGGCACCATCTCATAGCCCGCCTCGCCGGCGGCGAGGATCTTCATGTCGTCGTCGGTGAAGATCACCGAGAGTCCCTGCGTGCCCGCGTCGATGCCGAGGAAGCCCGTGCGTTTCATGGAAGTGTCATTCCTCGATTCGTGTGTCGCCGGCTCGGGGGCGGCAAAAGTCTCGTCGCTGGGGCTGCGGCAGCCCCACGCTCCTCGAGCGTTCGCCGACCCCCTCGCCTCCCCGTTCTGGATTGTCGCATCCGTGTTCCGTCCGGTGGGAAGTCTCGGTCAGGCGTCCCAGCGGAGGGTCGGCGACACGCCGTGGCCGCGGGTGCCGCAGAACGAGACGTCGATGCCGAGGTCGCGGGCCACCGCCGCCTTGAGGAGCGCGGCTTTGTCGGCCGCCGCGGCGTCCTTGGCGTATGCCACCTGGATGTGGTTCGCCTTGTGGCGGGCCATCATCTGATCGCGCGAGATGCCGTAGGTCACCGCGTGCATGATCGGCCATTGCGGGGTCGTGGCGTCGAGCCGGCGACGCGTTTCCTCGTCCGGGAGCTTCACGACCTGGGCGCGGCCGATGTCCATGCGGAGCTTCTCGCAGTCGCTCGTGCCATCGACCCAGATCCGGCTCCAGACGATCTCGCCGGGCTTGCTCACGCCGGCGAGCGTGCTGCCGCCGAGCCGGAAGTACATCGGCGGCTGGCGGAAGCCCTCGGCCCCCTTCCAGCCGCCCGTGAAGTGCGCCGGCGGCGCCCCACCGGAGATTTCGAACACCCACACCCACTGGTCGGTCGAGCGCGACTGGTCCCAATCGCCCCAGCGGATGTCGTGGAGCGTGTTCTCGACCGGCTGCCCGAGGGCCTCGTGCACCCGCTGCGTGATCAGGCCGTCGAGCCCGGCGCACTCGTCCACCTCGTTGAAGTGGACGAGCGGTTTGCCTTTCCACAGGACGCGGCTCGATCCCTCGGCCGTGACGGGCGGCCGCTTCGAGTCGTTGAGCATCCCCTCGACGAGGTCGCTCGCCGGCAGGAGGTCCTTGAGCCCCTGCTGGTATTGGATGCCCACGAGATCGCAGCCGAAGCGGTCGGCGAGCCGCAGCGTCGCGATGTACATCTTGCACTGCAGGAGCACCTGGGCCCGCGTCAGGTCGCGCCCCTCGTCCTTGCCGAAGTGGAACCGCATGCCCGCCTGCTCGAGCCAGCGGAACACGGCGCGGGCCTCGGCGTCGGAGACGCGGGTCGTCTCGTAATACAGGGCGCTCTGGCTGAGCCGCTCCTTGAACACGCCCGTCGCATGGAGGAGATGGTCGGGGATGATCGCGTTGAACATGCCCATGCAGCCCTCGTCGAAGACGCCCATCAGCGCCTTCCTCTGGCGCAGCTCCATGGCGATCGTCGCCGCCGCCTGGGCGAGCGGCCGCGGGATCGAGACCCGCTCGAGCGGCACGACGTGGCCCGTGTCGTGGTGCACGTGGGCCGTGTTGAGCCACGACTGCAGGTGACGACGGAAGGTCGGGCTCGCGAAGTCGTCGGCCCAGAGCGTGGCGTACGGCACGCCGGCTTTCGTGAGCGAGCCGTTGAGGTTCAGCATGCCGACGAGGCCCGGCCACTGGCCCGACCAGTTGGCGACGGTGAGGATCGGGCCGGAGTGGGTCGTGAGCCCCGGCAGGACGTGGTTGGAATACTGCCAGACCGCCTCGGCGACCACGAGCGGCGCCTCCGGATCGATGGTCGCGAACACGTCGAGCCCTTCGCGGGCGCTGGCGATGAACCCGTGACCGCGCGACCGGGCGGGGGCGTGGCCGCGGGCGAGCGTCCAGCCGGCGGACGCGAACGCCTTCGCGAGATCGGCTTCCAGGGCCTGCTGCGCCGGCCAGCAGACGCGATTCGCCTCCTCGCGGAGATCGCCGCTCGCGACGAGCACGGCGTTTTTCCCGGTCGGCTTGGTCGTGCGACGCGGCGCGGTGCGGCGGGTGGCGGCGGCCATGGCGGAAGTCCCTGGTTGGAATCGAGCGATCGGACGGAACTATACTCTTCGCGACGACCCCCCAGGAGACGCTCCCATGCCCCGCACGAATGGATCACGCATACAGTCCACCGCGACGGCCCTCGTGCTGATGCTGGCGACGTGGGTTCCCGGCGTCCTCCGGGCTGCCGATCCGCCGGCCCAGCCCCAGGCACCGGCGGCGAACCTCGGTGAATTCAGGCGCTGGGTGATCGCGGCCGACTACTCGAGCGATGGCTCGACGCTGGTCACGGCCGGGGGGGAGAGCCTGCTGTATCGCCCCGGGGACGTGGTCGTCTGGAAGGCCGACGGCTCGCGGGTCGGCGATCTGGCCGGACATCCCACGGCCGTGTGGGCCGTGCAGGTCACGAAGGACGGCAGCCGTGCCGCGACGGCAGGCTACGACGGTCTCGTCAAACTCTGGGACCTGCCGGCGCGGGCCGCGAAGCACGACCTCAAGAAGCACAAGGGCTGGGTGCGGTCGCTGGCGTTTTCTCCCGATGGCGCGAAGCTGGCCACGGCCGGCGAGGATGGGCAGGTCGTCCTCTGGGACGCAGCGACCGGCCAGGAGGTGAAGGCGGTCACGGCGCATGCCGGCCCTGCGACGGCGGTGGCCTTCTCGCCCGACGGCGCGACGATCGCGACGGGCGGCGGCGACAAGCTCGTGAAACTCTGGAACGCCGCCGACGGCGCGGAGAAGGCGAAACTCGAGGGGCACGGTGACGCGCTCTGGGCCGTGGCGTTTTCGCCCGACGGCTCGCGGCTGGCGACGGCCGGCGCCGACCGCACGATCCGGCTCTGGACGACGGGTGACGGCAAGGAGTTCGCGACGCTCAAGGGACACCGGGACTGGGTCACGTCGCTGGCATTCTCCGCCGACGGTGCCCGGCTCGTGAGCGGGAGTCTCGATGGGGCCGTGAAGTTCTGGGACGTGAGCGCCAAGGGCGAGCAGGAGGGGCTGCCCGCCGAGAAGTCGAGCGTGTGGTGCGTCGCGTTCTCGCCCGACGACAAGAACGTGTTCGTGGGGACGCATGCCGGTGGCAAGGTCGTGCCGGTGCCCGCCGCAAAACTCCTGCCCCCGCCGCCGCCTCCACCGGCTCCACCGGCTCCACCGGCTCCACCGGCTCAGGCGGCGGCGCCGGCGGACAAGCCCGCCGACAAGCCCGCCGAGAAGCCGGCGGAAAAGCCGGCGGAGAAGCCGGCGGAGAAGCCGGCGGAAAAACCGGCCGAGCCGGCGAAGCCGGCGGCCGACAAGCCCGCGGCGCCTGTGCCTCCCGCAGCACCGGCAGCGAATCCGCCGCCGCCTCCAGCGCAGCCTGCTGCTGCTGCGCCGCCCGCGAAGCCGTGAGCGCGTGCGGGTCAGGGGGTCTCTCGAGTCCGCAGTCCGTGAAGGGAGTCTGTCGATGAGGTTTGCTTGGATGGCCAGGTCGTCGTTCATGGGGCCGGCGGTCGCGATCGGTCTTGTCGCGGCGGGCGTGGCGATCGGGCTCGGGATCGGTGGCCTGGCGATGCCCCGCCGCGTGCACGCGCTCACGTCGCTCGCCGACGAGTCGTTCGCCGTCTGCACGGTGCCGCTCGGGCCAAGCGTGGAAGGCTTCTTCATGCTCGACTTCGAGACGGGAGACCTGTCCGGAGGCGTGATCAATCCGACGACCGGGAAGTTCGCCGGCGCCTACAAGCACAACGTGCTCCCAGATCTCGGCTTCAAGGCCGGGCAGGTGAAGAACCCGCGGTTCCTCCTCGTGTCGGGCGCGGCGGAGCTCCAGACCGGCGCCGTGCCGTTCGCTCAGGCCGTGCTCTACGTCACCGATTCATCCTCGGGCATCACGGTCGCCTACGCGATCCCGTTCAATGCCCAGCAGGCGGTGGGCACGCCGTTCGTCGCCAAGCTCGAACCGCTCGATGTCGCCAGGCCGCGTGGCGGCGGCAAGGCCGGCGCCGGTGCGGCGAAGTCGCGGAAGGACAAGGAGTAGCCGGCGCGGGGCGCGCGGACGGCGAACACCATGGAACCCACCAGCCCGGGGCCGGTCATCGTGCTCAACGGCCAGCCGTTTTCGGTCGCCGTCGGGGCCACGGCCCTCGACGTCGTCGAGGGGCTCGGGCTCGCCGGCCGGCCGCTCGCCGTCGAGGTGAACGAGGCGGTCGTGCCACGGGTCCGCCTGGCCGACTGTATGCTCAAGGGCGGAGACCGGGTCGAGATCGTGACCCTGGTGGGCGGCGGCTGAACCGCCGCAAGCCGAGAAGCCTGCCGAGCCCCTGCCGCAACCGCCCCCGATGAATGCCCCCGCCGCCCCGTCCGCCGAGCCCGCTCCATCCTGCCCGCCAGCCGACGCGCCGCTCCGCGTGGCCGGGATCACGCTCTCGAGCCGGCTCGTCGTCGGCACGGGCAAGTATGCGAGCTACGCGGAGATGGCCCGCTGTCTCGCCGCCTCCGGCACCGACTGCGTGACCGTCGCCGTGCGTCGCGAGCGGCTCGTCAATGCGGCGGGAGAGAATATCCTCGAGCACCTCGACCCTGCCCGGTACACGATCCTGCCGAACACCGCGGGCTGCTTCACTGCTGACGACGCGGTGCGCGTGGCGCGGCTCGGCCGAGAACTGCTCCGCGATCTGGGCAATCCCGGTTCGGAGTGGGTGAAGCTCGAAGTGCTCGGCGACCCGCGCACGCTCCTCCCGGATCCCGTGGGCACGCTCGAGGCGACGCAGCGGCTCGTGGCCGACGGGTTCGCCGTGCTCGTCTATTCGAGCGACGATCCGGTTGTCGCCCGCAGGCTCAAGGAACTCGGTGCCGCGAGCGTGATGCCCGCCGGGAGCCCGATCGGCTCGGGGCAGGGGATTCTCAATGCCAACAACCTGCGGATCTGCCTGGAGTATCTCAAGGATGGCGACCCGTCGTATCCCGTGATCGTCGATGCCGGCGTCGGCACGGCCAGCGACGTGGCGGAGGCGATGGAACTCGGCGTGGATGGAGTGCTGTTGAACACGGCGATCGCCCATGCCGCCGACCCGCTGCGGATGGCGGTGGCGATGAAGGCGGCCTGCGAGGCGGGGCGGCAGGCGTTTCTCGCCGGCCGCATGCCAAAGCGGCTCTACGCCACCGCGTCGAGTCCGCTCGAGGGCACGATCACCGGCCCGGGGTGTCCGCACTGATGCTCGCGAAGCGGATCATTCCGTGTCTCGACGTGCACCAGGGGCGGGTCGTGAAAGGCACGCGGTTCCTCGATCTCGTCGATGCCGGCGATCCTGTCGCCGTCGCGGCCCGCTACGAGGCCGAGGGAGCCGACGAACTCGTGTTCCTCGACATCACCGCGAGCCACGAGGGTCGGGCGATCATGCTCGACGTCGTGCGCCGGGTGTCGGAAACGATCTACATGCCATTCACCGTGGGAGGCGGCATCCGTTCGCTCGAGGATGCCTGTGCGCTGGTGCAGGCGGGCGCCGAGAAGGTGAGCATCAACTCGGCGGCGGTGCGGACGCCCGAACTCGTCTCCGCGGTCGCGGCCCGGCTCGGCAGCTGCGCGACCGTCGTGAACATCGATCCCAAGCGGGTCGTGCGCGACGGCCGCGAGATCTGGGAGGTGTTCGTGAGCGGCGGCCGGGTGCCCACCGGCCTCGAGGCGGTCGCCTGGGCGCGACGGGTCGAGGAACTCGGCGCCGGCGAGATCGTGCTCACCTGCATGGATCGCGACGGCACCCGCGATGGCTACGATCTCGAGATGACCGCGGCGGTGAGCCGGGCCGTCGGCATCCCCGTGGTCGCCAGCGGCGGCGCGGGGCGGCCGGAGCATCTCGCCGACGCGATCGAACGGGGCGGGGCCGATGCGGCTCTGGCCGCTGGAATCTTCCACTTCGGAGAGTGTACGATCCGGGAAGTGAAGGACCTGCTGATTCGCAGGGGAATTCCCGTCAGGCCGCCGCGCGGATGAACGGGGCGTCCCCGCCTGTTCCCGCTCCGCCCGGCCAGCACGCATGGCGACCATCGACAATCCCGCCGTCGAACCGGACTCCAACGGAGCGAAGCCCGTTGCCGCCGGGCGCGGTGCGCTCGAGATCGACCGGCTCTTCGAGGCCCTCGTCACGCTCAACGGCAGCGACCTCCACCTGAAGGTGGGCCAGCCGCCGTTCATCCGCGTGAAGGGGGCGCTGCAGCCGCTCAAGTTTCCGCGGCTCGACGACGAGACGATGCGGCGGCTGTGCGGGCCCCTCATGAGCGAGCGGCAGAGGAAGATCTTCGACACCGACGGCGGGGCCGACTTCGCGCATACCGCGATGTGCGCCGGCAAGCGGTGGCGGTTCCGCGTGAACCTCCTCACCCAGCAGGGGGCGTGGGGGCTCGTGGCCCGGAAAGTGAACGACAGCATCCCGGATTTCGAGAAGCTGTTTCTCCCGCCGGGGATCGAGCGGCTCTGCCAGCTCGACCAGGGCATGGTGTTGCTCGCCGGCGTGACGGGCTCCGGCAAGAGCACGACGATCGGGTCGATGCTCAACTACATCAACCGCAACTACCGCAAGCACATCCTCACGCTCGAGGATCCGATCGAGTTCGTGTTCACCGAGGACAAGTGCCTGATCAATCAGCGCGAGATCGGTGTCGATGTCAAAAACTTCGAGATCGGCATGAAGCATGCCGTCCGCGAGGACCCCGACATCATCCTCGTGGGCGAGCTTCGGGACGTGGAGACGTTCAAGACGGCGATCCACGCGGCCGAGACGGGCCATCTCGTGTTCGGCACGATCCATGCGGCGAGCGCGCCGAGCACGGTGACCCGCATCCTCGACCTCTTCCCGCAGGAGGAGCATGCGGCGATCCGCAGCGCGATTGCCTTCAACATGAAGGGCATCGTCGCCCAGAAACTCCTCAAGTCGATCAAGCCGGGCGTGAGCCGCGTGCCCGTCGTCGAGATGATGTTCTTCGACGTGCTGGTGCGGAAGTACGTGCTCGAGGAGCAGGATCACCTGCTCGCCGACCACATCAAGAAGTCGCACCGTGACGGGATGCAGGACTTCACGTTGAGTCTCAAGAGCCTGATCGATCAGGGGCTGATCGACCGTCAGGACGCGCTCGAGATCGCTCCCAACCGCGAGGCGCTGATGATGGCCCTCAAGGGCATCGGAGTGATGTGATGGCGCCAGCGAACGGGCGGTGGACGGCGGCCGCGATCCTGTTCGCGGTCCTGGCGGGCGGTGTCGCAATGCCGGCCGCCGGCCAGGATCCGGCGGGGAATGCCGAGCCGGGCCGACCGCAGATGAAGGAGGTCGATCCGAACGCCCCGCCCCCTCCGGCCGACGCCGCCGCGGAAGAGCCGCAGGGATTCCGGCGGGCCCCCGGGGGATCCCTGGCCATCGTGCCGGCGATCGTCTGGTGGCTGCTCGTGATCGGCTGGGCCGCCACGACGGCGTGGGCGGCTCGCGACGAGCTGCGGCCCGCGACGTTTGCCGCCGTCTGGCTGCCGATCCTCGCCTTCCCGTTTTTTCTGGTGGCACTCGGGGCGTGGTGGACGCCGCTGTCGGCCGTGGCCTGCGGGCTGACGGCGGCGGCGTGGCTCGGGACCCTCGTGCCCTACGCCGTGGTGCGCGACAAGCCCGCGCCGAAGGATCGCCGCGTGATGTCGGTGCAAAACGCGGGCTTCGCCGCCGCGCGGCGGCTTCAGCCGCTGCTCAAGAAGATGGGCATCAAGATCGACCTCGAGACCCGTTCGCTGGCCGGATCGCTGCCCGACGTCGAGATCACCGCCCTGCCGGGCGACGCTGCGTCGCCGCCGGAGGCGCGGCTCGCCGAGGCGTCGGCCCTCGAGGGCTTCGCGGGCTTCCGTGAGCTCGTGCAGCGATGCGTCGCGATGCGGGCCGAACAGGCGGTGGTCGAGATCGGCCAGCAGGGGGCCACGGTCCGGCAACTGATCGACGGCGTGTGGCAGCCGTTGAAGCGGCTCGCACGGCAGCGGGTCGGCCTCAAGGTGGTCGATGAGTGGGAGGATGCGTCGCAGCTCGACGCCGAGGAGACGAAGCAACTCCTGGCCGTCGTCAAGTCGCTCTGTGGTGCGCCCGCGAAGCCGGGGCAGCGTCCGGGGGGAGGCTTCTCCGTGACGCTGCAGAAGCGTTCGATCCCGTGCCGCGTGGCCTTCGACAAGACCGATTCGGCCACCCGCATGCGGTGGGAGTTTCAGCCGCCGCCCCCCGCCTTTGCGTCGCTCGAGGCCCTGGGGCTGGACGCCGCGGACGCCGCGAGGGTGAAGCAGGCGCTCGGCCTCGTCAACAGCCTCATGGTCGTCTCGGCGCCGTCGCGGGAGGGCCTCACGACCACGTTCGCCCAGATCGTGCTCACGGCCGACCGGCTGCTCCGTGATTTCGTGATCCTCGAGGACGAACGCGCGCCGTTCCGCGAGATCCAGAACGTCAAGCCCTTTCGCTGGGGCGGCGCGGAGAAACTCTCGCCGGTCACGGTGCTGGAGAACGCGATGCGGGGGTATCCCACCGCAATCGTCGTGCCGCACCTCGAGGACGGCCCGCTGGCGGTCGAGCTTCTGAAGCGGGCGGGGGAGATGCTCGTCATCGTGGGCGTCCGTGCCGACGACGCCGCCGGTGCCGTCGAGAAACTCGTCGCGCTCGGCATGGCCCGGCCCGAGCTCGCCAAGGTGCTCCAGATCGCCACCTGCCAGCGGCTCCTGCGGCGCGTCTGCCCGAAGTGCGCCGAGGACTACGCTCCCGCGCCGGAGATGCTCGCCCGGCTCAAGGTGCCGGCCCGCGAGGGCTTGATGTTCAAGAAGGCGTCGTCGGGTGGCTGCCCGGCCTGCAGCGGCACGGGCTACCTCGGCCGGGCCGCCCTCGTCGAGGTCGCGGGCGGGCCGACGGTCGGCAAGGCGATCGCCGCCGGCGTGGATCGCCCGACGCTGGTGAAGGCGGCGCAGCGCGACGGCATGAAGCGGTTCACGGAGGCGGGGGTGGCGATGGTTTCGGCCGGAACGACCACGCTCGACGAGGTGCAGCGGATCCTCAAGAAGGACAAAGAGAAAGGCTGATTCGTCGTGATCATCAATCTCGCGCTCCTGGCGGTGCTCGTGATCGGCGCGGCGGCCGTGTTTCGTGTCGGCCTCCTGCAGGGCATCGCGATGTTTTTCAACGTGCTGCTCGCCGCCACGCTCGCCACGGCCTGGTACGAGCCGCTCGCCGAGTATCTGGAGACGTACCTGAAGGACTACGCGAACTTTCTCGACGTCGCGTCGCTGTGGCTCCTGTTCGCGGTCATCCTCGTCCTCCTCGCGGGCCCGACGAGCCTGCTCTTCCGTACGAAGATCGCGTTCGCGCCCCCGGTCGAGCTCGCCGGGAGCCTGATCGTCGGACTGATGACCGGCTGGACCGTCGCGGAGTTCACGGCCTTGAGCCTCCACACGGCACCCCTGCGGAGCGACGTCGTGCCGGTGCCGCCGCAGACGATGCTCTACGGCCTCAAGCCCGACCGCTGCTGGCTGTGGTGGATGCAAGGCTCGACGCGCAATGGGCCCTTTGCGATCGTCGATCAACCATTCGACCCGAAGTCGGACTTCCTCGAGCGGCATGCCGCCCGACGCCGGGTGCTTTCGGGCGAACCTCCGGCTGCGCCGGCGGCGAACTGACACGGTCGGGTACCCCGGCCGAATCCGGCGTCCATGCACGACATCCACGACCCGCGCGACACCGAGCCCTCCGCCACGCCGGCGGAGCCCGAACGGCCCGACTACCGGCCGGTGAGCACACTGGCCGTGGCCGCGCTCGGGCTGGGCGCCCTCTCGGCGCTCGCGCTCGTGAGCCCCGTCTTCCTCGTGCTGCCGCTCCTCACGCTGGCCGTGGCGGCGGCCGCGCTCGTCGATGTCGATCGGGAGGGATCGCGGAAAGCCGGCCGCCTCATGGCGCTGGGCGGGTTGGCGCTCGCCGCCGGGTTTGGCGGGCAGGCGGCCGTGGGGACCCTCGCAACCCGCTCGATCGCGGCCGCCCGGGCCGCGTCGGCGGCCGAGCTTTTTCTCGCGGCCGTGCGCGAGGGCCGGCTGGCCGACGCCGAGGCGATGTGCGGTCCCGAGGCGCGGCGGGGGATCGAGCAGCTGGCGTCCTGCCCGGCGAGCGGCCCGCGCCCGCGGGCCACCGCGGGTGACCAGCCCGGAACGTGGATCGTGCGGATCAGGCCGGAGCGGCCCGGTGACTGCGACGCGCGGCTCGTGCTCGAGCCCTCGGTCGTCGTGCAGCAGCGCACGCGCGTGGAGCGGTGGCTCGTGACGGCGTGCGAGGTGACGGCGAACGACGCGGTCAGGCCGTCCGCGAGGTGAACGGACGCACCGCGTCGATCGACGCGGCTCCGGCGGCGAGCATTGCGAGCCGGTCGAAGCCGAGGGCACAGCCCACCCCGGGCGGCATCGATGGCCCATGGACCTCGACGAGTCGGCCTGGCACGGGCAGGGGCTGCCGGCCGGCGGCGGCCCGGACGGTGTTCGCGGCGGCGATCCTTTCGAGAAGCAGCTCGCGGGCGGTTTCCTCCTCCCAGCCGTTGGCGAGTTCGACCCCGGATGCGAACAGTTCGAACCGTCGGGCCGTCGCAGGCGGCCCGACGCTGATGCGGGCGAAGGCGGCTTGTGACACGGGCCACGCCTCCAGCAGTGTCGGCCGGCCGTGGCCCAGCCGCGGTGCCACGGCCTCGGCCAGCACGATCTCGAACCAGGCATCGCAGGAGTCGCCGTGATCCTGGGGCAGTGCGAGGCCGGCCCGGGCGCCGGCGGCCCTCCACTCGGCGAGGGTCGCCGTCAGCGGATCGATGCCGGCGTGGGCCAGGAAGGCCTCGCGGCAGGTGATCCGCTCGAGGCCGGCGGTGCCGAGCGCGGCGGCGCACAGTTCCGCGAGCAATGCGGCCGCGTCGTCATTGCCCGTGCCCGGGGCGTACCACTCGAGCAACGTGAACTCGATGTCGTGGCGGTCGCCTCGCTCACCGGCGCGGAAGGCGCGGGCGAACTGGTAGATCGGACCGGAGCCCGCGGCGAGCATCCGCTTCATGTGCGCCTCGGGGCTCGCCTGCAGGAAGTGGGGCGGGCGATCGGGTCCGTCGAGGTGCACCGCCAGCGGATCGATGTGCGCCTCCGGTAGCACCTCGCTCGAGATCACCGGCGTCTCGACCTCGACGAACCCGCGATCGTCGAACAGGCCGCGCAGTCGGGCCCGCAGGGTGGCCCGGAGTTCGAGGATCGGACGCAACGTCATCGGGGCGGTGGGGCTCAGGTCCGGACGGGTTCGGGCCGGTGGGCCGCGAGTTTTTCCGCGGTCTCCCGGTAGACGAGCACCGGGCAGGGCGAACGCCTCACGATCGCCTCCGCCACGCTCCCCATCAAGAGCCGTGTCATGCCGGTGCGGCCGTGCGTGCCGAGCACGATCATCTCGGCCCCCTCCTCGGCGGCGATCCTGATGATCTCCCCGGCCGGATCGCCCATCGTCAGCCGGTGGGCGAAGGGCACCGCGGGATCGGTGGGTTTCACGTCCTCGAGCATCGTGAGGATCCGTGCGGAACTCGGCTCCGGGATGCCGTAGTAAAGTTCGCCGCCGCCGTACGCGAGCGGCGGTTCCTCGACGTGCACGATCAACAGCCGCGCGGCCACCTGCTTGGCGAGCGCCTCGGCATGGGGCAACGCGGCGTCGCTGGCGTGGGAAAAGTCCGTGGGAAACAGGATCGTTTTCTGGGTCATGGCGAGTTCTCCAGGGGTTGCTCGATTCTACGCCCCCCTTCAAGCCACCGGCCTTGTAGGACAGGCTTCAGCCTGTCGTCCTACCCGTCGTTCCCCCAGCTCGCAGGCACCAACTCGCAGGCGCCGGCTCGGGGTCGCCCCTACCATCTCGCCGGACGTTCGCCTTCGCCTTCCAGGCTTCGGCTCACTCGGATTTGCCTGCGCTGCGCCATCCATGGCTCCGCTGGTCAAATACGCCGTCTCAATGGCAGGGGACAACCCCGATCCTCCCCGATTGTCAGTTGAGGAGGATCGGGGCTGGGCAGTCCCGAGCCGGTGCGCACAAGTTGACAGGGGCATGACAGGCTGAAGCCTGTCCTACGCAGAGATACGGTAGGCGTTAGTGGAGCCGCATGCCGGGGAGGGCGCCGGAATCGGGGGACAGGAGGTAGACACCCTCGGCGCCTGCGCCGCTGGCCGCCACCACCATGCCCTCGCTGAGACCGAACTTCATCTGCCGTGGCGCCAGGTTCGCGACCACCACGACGAGCCGTCCCACGAGCGCGGCGGGCTCGTGAAAGCCCTTGATCCCGGCGAACACGGTGCGGGTGGCGTCACCCCCGAGGCTGACTGTGAGCTTGAGGAGTTTCTTCGCCTCCGCCACCTCTTCGGCGGCGACGATCCGGGCGATCCGCAGATCGACCTTGGAGAAGTCGTCGATCGTGCAGGTGGGGGCGAGGGGCTCGGCGGCGAGCGGTGCACCGGAGTCGGAGTGGGAGGCGGAGGGAGTCTGGTCCATGTCACGGTCTCCTGGGGAAGCGGCTGGGGTGGACGCGGCGGCGGCCCGCGATGCGGCGAGCATCGCCTCGATGCGGGCCGGATCGACGCGTTGCATGAGCGGCGTGAACCGGCCCACGGGCAGGCCGGCGAGCGGGGTCTGTGACTCGTCCCACGATTCGATGGGGCCACCGACGAGCGCTCCGGCGTCGGCGGCGAGCGTGGGCAGCACCGGGGCGAGGTAGACGGCGAGTTGGCGGAAGAGGTTCAAGGCCACGCTGGCCACCACCTGGAGCCTGCCGGCCGCCTCGGGCCCGGCCTTGGCCAGTTTCCACGGCTGCTCCGCATCGACGTAGGCGTTCGCGCGATCGGCCGCGAGCATGATCGCCCGCATCGCCCGGGCGAAATCGCAGGCCTCGTAGGCGGCGGCGATCTCCGCCCCGTCGGCCGCCGCGCGGGCGAACAACCCGCCGTCGTCGGGATAGGTCGCAGCCAGGCCCGTCGTCTCCAGCCAGCGCGCGGTGCGGCTGGCGAGATTCACCACCTTGCCGACGAGATCGGAGTTCACCTTCGCCGCGAACTCCTCGAGGTTCAGGTCGATGTCGTCGATGCCGCCGGAAAGTTTCGCGGCGTAGTAATAGCGGAGCGCGGCCGGGTCGAGATGGTCGAGATAGGTGCGCGCGAGGAGGAACGTGCCGCGGCTCTTCGACATCTTCTGCCCGTCCACGGTGAGAAAGCCGTGGATCCGGACCTTCGTCGGCAGCGACAGGCCCGCAGCCTCGAGCATCGCCGGCCAAAAGAGCGTGTGGAAATACGTGATGTCCTTGCCGATGAAGTGATGGATCTCGGCCGGCGGCTCGTTCGGCGCCCCCCGCTTCCACCAGCCGTCGAGCGACTCGCCATGGCCGGCGCACCATTCGGCCGTCGCCGCGAGGTAGCCGATCGGCGCGTCGAACCAGACGTACCAGAAATGCCCAGGGGCGTCGGGGATCTCGAACCCGAAGTAGGGGGCGGGCCGCGACACGTCCCAGTCGCGCAGGGGCTCGCCGAGGAAATGCCCTGCGAGGTAGTTGGCCACCCGTGGGTCGAGGGCGCCCGACTCCCGCGTCCAGCGGTCGAGGAAGGCGTGGAGGGTTTCGATCGTCACGAACAGGTGCTCGGCGGAGCGCACCTCGGGCACGGCGCCGGAGAGCGTGCTCCGGGGCTGCACGAGATCGGCCGGGCCGTAGGTCGCCCCGCACTGCTCACACGAGTCGCCGTACTGATCGGTCGCGCCGCACTTTGGGCAGGCACCGCGCACGAACCGGTCGGCGAGGAACACGCCGGCCACCGGATCGAACAATTGCCGGACATCGCGGCTGACGACGAGCCCACGGTCGCGCAGGGCCCGCCACACCTCGCCGCACAGCCGCCGGTTGGCGGCGCTGTCCGTCGAGCCGTAGTGGTCGAATGCGATCTGGAAGCCGGTGAAGTCGGCGAGGTGGGCCTCGCGCATCGCCGCGATCAATTCCTGTTCGCTCCGCTGTTCCGACCGCGCCCGGATCATGATCGCGGTGCCGTGCGTGTCGTCGGCACAGAGGTAGATGCAGGCGTGGCCGCGCAGCTTCTGGAAGCGCACGAAGATGTCGGTCTGGATGTACTCGACGAGGTGCCCCAGGTGGATGTGGCCGTTGGCGTAGGGCAGGGCCGAGGTGACGAGGATCCGGCGGGCGCGAGGGGCGGGCATGATGCTCCGTGGGCTCGAAGGTCGGCGGATTGTAGAGGCCGCGCGGAAACGGGGAAATGGCGCAGGCGCGGGGTGCATGGGCGGTTGGCCGCGGTCGAGCCGGGCACGAAAGTGGCCTTGTACCGCGCCCGAGGGCCCGCCAGTATCCGCCCTCCCGCGGCCAGGCCGTGGGGTGACGCAACGGAGCGATCGATGAGTTTCTTCCTGCGAACACTCTGCCTGGGCATCGTTCTCGCGGGCGTCGTGCACGCGGCCGCCGCTGCGGCGCCCGTCGATGCCGCCACCGCCGCCAGCGCCGGCGAGGTGGTGCTGCTCGATTTTGCCGCGTCGTGGTGTGGACCATGCCGGTCGATGGCGCCGCTCATCGGCGAGATCTCGGCCGCGGGCTGGGTCGTACGCCACGTGGACGTCGATCGGGAGGCCGATCTCGTCAAGCGGTTCGGGATCACCGGCGTGCCGTGCTACGTCCTGCTCGTGAAGGGGCACGAAGTGGGCCGCATCAACGGGGCCACGACGCGTGCCGAACTCGAAAAGCTGTTGGCCCAAAGCCGGGCGCCGCTCGGGATGCCCGAAATGGCTGCCGGGCCGGCCGCGCCGCCGATGGCAGCGGTCCCTGGGCAGGCGTTTCCCTCGACGCCGTCGGAGGCGCCGCTCGCGCTCGAGTCGGCCCCGCGGCGGGAGGCCGTCGTTCCCGCCCGCGTGCTGCCGGCAGCCCAGCCGCCGGTGGCGGCCACCGCCCCGGCCCGCAGCCCGTCCCGTTCGTCTCGCGCGGCCGACGTCGCGGTGGACCCGGACCTGTCGTCCGGTGAGCGGATGGCGCTCGAGCAGCGGCTCCTGGCGGCCACGGCCCGCCTGCGGGTCGAAGACGCGCAAGGCGTCTCGTGGGGCACCGGCACCGTGATCGACTGTCGGCAGGGAGAGGCGCTGATCCTCACCTGCGGCCATATCTTCCGCGACTCGAAGGGGCAGGGCCGCGTCGAGGTCGATCTGTTCGGCGCCGGTGGACAGCGGGGCCTCGCGGGCCAGGTGATCTCCTGGGATCTGAAACGCGATCTCGCGCTCGTCAGCGTGTTCACCGACGCGGCCGTCGAGCCGGCCAAGGTCGGCGGACCGCAGCGGGTCACCGCCGCGGGCGAGCCGGTGGTCACGGTGGGCTGCAACGGCGGCCAGGATCCGACGATCCACCACAGCCGTGTGACCGCCGTGGACAAGTATCTCGGGCCGGCCAACGTGCAGGTCGCCGGTCAGCCCGTGCAGGGCCGGTCGGGCGGCGGTCTCTTCGGCGTCGATGGCACGCTCTTGGGCGTCTGCAACGCGGCCGATCCGACCGACAACGAGGGATTGTTCGCGGCGCTCCCAGCGATTCACGAACAGCTCGACGAGGCGGGGCTGGCCTTCGTCTACAAGAGCGTCTATCCGAGCGGCACGGTGGCCGATGCCGCCGGTCCGGCCGTCCCGAGCATGCCGGCGGACATGCCGCCGGTGTCGTTCGACCGTCGCGATCGTGGTGGCGCCCTGCCGACCGCCTCGACCGGCGGCCCGGTTGCGGCGGGAGCCCCGGCTGCCGCCGTGGCTGCGGCACCGCCGGCCACGGCCGGCGATGCGGCCGCAGCCGGTGGCTTGTCCGCCGGGGAACGGGCGCTGCTCGACCACGTGCGCCAGCACGAGGGGCGGGCCGAGGTGATCTGCATCGTGCGGCCGCACGGCGCGGCCCAGACTGCGAGCGAGGTGTTCGTGCTCGAGGGCTCGAGCCGGGAATTCGTCGATCAATTGTCGCGGACCCACGCCGGTCATGCCCATGGACATTCGGCGCAGGGGAGCCGCTCTGAGCAGGGGAGCCGCTCCGATCTCGCCGCCCTGCCGCCGGCCGACCCGCTGCGGTAGGCTGCGGAATGCATGCGCCAGTACCTCGTCCGCCACGGTGAGAGCGTCTTCAACGTCGAGTCCCGGGTGCAGGGCCAGGCCGACGTCGCCCTCTCCGCCGTCGGCAGGCGGCAGGCGGAAGCGCTGGCCTCCTGGGTGCGGTCGTTGCCGCCCGACGTGGGTATCGACGAGATCTGGTCGAGCCCGCTCGTCCGGGCGCGAGAGACCGCCGAGGCGATCGCGGCCGCGCTCGGGCTGCCAATGTCGATCGAGGACCGCCTCGCGGAATTGCACGCGGGCGTGTTCCAGGGGCACCTCTGGGCCGATCTCGAGGCCGCCTTTCCCGATGAGGTCGCCCGCTGGCGGAGCGGCGACGCCGACTACGCGATCCCGGGCGGAGAGTCGCGCGCGATGCTCGCCGCCCGCGGCCGCGCCGCGCTCGAGGCGCTCGCCGCCCGTCCGGTGCGTCACATGATCGTGGTCGCCCACGGCGGCGTCCTCACTGCGGCGCTCGGTAGCCTTCTCGGCCGCACGCATCCGCTCTTGGCGCAGGCCGCGGAGCGGCCGTTCACGAAACTGCCCGCGCTGGCCAACGCATCGCTGACGCTTCTCGACTGGCCCGGACCACAACTCGTTGCCTTCAACGAGACGGCTCACCTCGTGCCGCCGGAGACAGGCTGAAGCTTGGCATCTGTCACGAGCGCTGTCGCGGGACGCGGGATTTCGGGTCCTGCCGCCAGGCGGTGGCGAGCATGTCGTAGAGCGTGCGGTCGAAGCGGGCCAGCCGGTGCGGATCCTGAAAGAAGCATTCGCTGGCGACGGCGAAGAACTCACCTGGGCCCTCGAGCGCGTAATCGTCGAACGGGAGGCTGCGACCTTCGTCGAGCGCCTCCTCGAAGCGGTTCTGGCAGTGGTCGAGGGCCGCGAGCCACTCCCGCCGCGCAGCCGCGGCCGGGAGCGGGGGCACGCCGTCCACCTCGCCGTCGAGCATGTCGATCGCGTGGGCGCACTCGTGGATCACCACGGACCGGGGTCCGTCGCGAAGCCGTCCGCCCTCGAGGACACGCGGCCACGAGAGGACCATGCTGCCGCCGGCCCATGTCTCGCCCAGCCGCTCCTCCTGCCATTCGAGTTCGCCGCCGCCCTCGAGCGGGGCCGACTTCCGGGCGAGATAGTCCCCGGGGTACACGAGCACGGACTGCAGGCGGTCGAAGTGCTCGCCGTCGAGCCCCAGCGTGACCAGCCCCGCCTGACCGGCGATGGCCACGCGGACCTCGTCGGTGATCTCGAAGCCGCGGCAGCCCTCGAATCGCTTTTCGGCCACGAACACGGCGATCCATTCCCGGAGCCGCCGGATCTCGCCGTCATCGAGCCATGCCGTCTGGACGACGGTACGCCGCAGGATGTCGAGCCATGCCGGCGGCAGGCCACGCGAGCGAATCCCCCGCCGTCGCCGTTCCCGCAACCAGCCAAACATCGCCGCCTCCCGTCAGGAGGGCTTCATGCCGGCCGGCGGCTGGATCTCGAAGTTGTAGCGGCCGAGGTCGAGCGCGAGCACGATGCAGCCCACCGCGATGGCGATGAACGCGAGGATGAGCATCGCCGTGTAGACGTTGACGGGCGGTCGCGCCATGCGGTGTGAGTCGTCTGCCATCTCGTCGTTCCCTCCGGGCCGCCGACCGTCAGGCCTTCAACCGCGTGGCCACGCGGTCGCCGGGCTGGATGTCGCCGCGCTTGAACTCGCGGATCACGCGGCCCACGCAGCGGTCGGGTTTCACGCTGATCACCTGCACGCGGCCGAGATACTGGTCGTCGCGGTACACCTCGAGGAAGTGCCCCATCTGCACGCCGTCGTCGCCGCCGAGCGTGACCTCGACCGAGTCGTCCGCGACGGCGGTGACGATGCCGCCGGCGGTGGGCACCTGGTCGCGCGGCAGGCTCTCGATCGCCAGGCCGTGCTGCTTGAGGAGCAGCCGGGCGTTGGCGACCTGCTTCTCGAGCTGGGCTTTGCGTTCGGTCGCGATCTCGAGGAACGCCTTCTTCTCGTGGAGCTCGCCGGCGAGTTGGGCCGAACGGGCCACCTGGTCGTCCACCTGTTTCTGCTGCTTGGCGATCTCGGCCCGCAGGTCTTCGACCGTCTTCGTCGCCTTCTCGAGCTCCTTGCGGGTGACCTGGATCTCCGCCTGGGCCTGCTCGCGTTCCGTCTCCCGGGCCTCCTTGGTCTTGCGGAGATCCTGCAGCTCCTTGTCCTTCTGCTCGAGCGCCGTCTGGATCTTCGCGATCACCTGGTCACGGGCGACTTCGGATGCGGCCACGTCGGCGGTAAGGCGGGTGATTTCCGCCTGCAGCGACTCGCGCTCCTTCTTGGCCTCCTCGAGCTGCAGCTTGTAGCCCAGCGGCTTGTTGGCCTGCACCTGGTCGGCAGTCCGGGTGATCTCCTCGCGCCAGTTCGTGTGCGTGGAATAGAGCGCGACGGCGAAACTCATGAACACGAGGCTCATGACGAACACCGCGAACACAAAAATCTTGCCGATGATGTTCATGCCGATCCCTCTCCCTGCAGACTATCCGTGGATCGGCAGGCCGGTCAACGCGGCTGAAGCACGCGATTTCCCGGCCTTCCACTCGACGAGGCCGCCCACCAGGGCGGCCATGACGACCGCCACACATCCCCCCGTCGGCACAGACCCCCAGGCGAGCCACGGGCTCGGGCGGCCGTCGGGCACCACGGCCGCGCGGAGGGTGGCCGTGGCCCGACGCGGACCGCGGGCCAAGAGCCTGCCGGAACCGTCGATCCAGGCCGAGAAGCCCGTGTTGGCCGCGATCACCAGCGGCGTGCGCACCTCGACCGCCCGGAAGATGCCGCAGGCGAGGTGCATGTCGAGTTCGCTCGATCCCCAGAACCAGCCGTCGTTGGTGAGGTTGACGATCACGTCGGGCTTCGTGCCCGCCCGGGCGAGCGTGCGCACGAGCGTCCGCACGGCCTCCGGCAATGCCGTCTCGTAGCAGATGTTCGGCGCGATCGTGCGGCCCTCGATCTCCACCGCCACCGGTCCGCGGCCCGGCGTGAGCCCGGCCGGCAACGGCGTCAAACGGTAGAGCCAGGGAAACGTCTCCCCCAGCGGGATCGTCTCGCCGAACATCACGGGATGCATCTTGTCGTAGCAGCCCCGTGGTCGCCCCGCCGCGTCGAGCACGAGCGCGGAGTTGTAGTGGCGGGCGCCGC
>JBBAVM010000005.1:0-18726 GCA_040397685.1 Pirellulales bacterium | reverse complement strand
TCGCCGGCGGCGTCGGGGTCGTGCTTGAGTTCCGTGTCGATGGAGCCCTGCACGAGGAGCACGTCGAGCGGCCGCTCGCCCGCACCGGGCACGGTCGCGAGCCGCCAGGCGCCGTAGGCGAGGGTGGCGAGCGGCAGCCCGGCCGCGAAAGCGACCGCACGCGTCATTTGCCCACGGTCGCGCTTCGCGGCGCGCACCCCCGGTGAACAGGCTTCCGCGAGCCCCGCCGCGAAGGCCATCACCACGCCCCCGACGCCGATCGCTCCGAAGGCATCGGCGACCTGGATCAGCGTCGTCCAGCGCCACTGCGTGTGCCCGAGCCCGGCGAACGTGAAGCCCCCGAGCACCCATCCGCGGAGCTGCTCGCATCCCATCCACGCCACGGGCGCCGCGATCACCAGCGGCCAGCCGGCGCGGTGGACGAGCCGCCGCGTCGCCCACACGAAGAGCACCACGTAGCAGGCGAGGTAGGCCGCGAGGGCGAGCCAGCCCAGCGCTGTGGCCGGGTGCGGCAGCCGCAGCCAGTGGATCGCGAGGAGCCAGTGGAGGAAGCCGCCGGCCCAGACCGCGGCCCACGGCCGCCGTCCGGTGAGAACCTGCCGCTGGACGAGCGCGAGCCACGGCAAGGGCGCGACCCACGCGAGCGGCCAGAGGTCGGCAGGGGGCTGGACGAGGAACATCGCGATCCCGCCGGCGACGGCGAGCGGCCAGGTTCGGCCGACGTCGGGAAGCGGGAATCCGGGCGGCTGGCTCATCGGCACCTCACTCCGGATCGGCCGGTGCGAACTCCGCGAGGACCGTGCCCGGGGAGACGATGTCATCCTCGTCCACGAGGTGCCGCACGAGCCGTCCGCTGACCGGGGATTCGAGGTCGATCGTCGCCGCACCGCAGAGCAGCTCCGCGACGCGGTCGCCCTCGACGACCGTCGCCCCCTCGGGCACGAGCCACAGCGACAGGGCGATGGCTGCGCCGGACATTCCGAGATCGGGCACGATCAGCCGCGCGGCGGAAGGAACGCGATCCATGCCACCGCTCACTCGAGCCCGCGGAGCCATGCGAGCACCACGCTGCCGACGGCTTCAAGCGACTCGCCCGAACAGTGTTCGAGCGTGTCGGCGGTCGTGTGCCACTGGGGGTAGTCGAAGTCGATCACGTCGCAGGTGGGAATGCGGCCGATCATCCGCAGGGGAACGTGGTCGTCCTCGACGGTGTATTTCGGACGCGGGACGAACTGCCGCACGCCCATCCGCCCGGCGACGCCCCACAGGGCCTCGACCACCGGCTGTGTGTCGGGCCAGCTCGCGCTGTGCTGCTCCTGGAAGATTTCGAGATCGCGGTCGGCCACCATGTCGAGGATCACCCCGCAGCGGTACTCGTAGGGCAGGGTGCCGGCCTGTCGGGCCGCGGCGTATTGCCGCGCGAAGAAGTTCGATCCCAGGCAGTAGGGGTCGCGCGGCGCGAAGACGTATTCCTCCGCGTCGAACAACACGAAATCCACCCCCACCGGGCCCGGCAGCGCCCGCACGGCCGCGGCCAACTCCATCAGGGCGGCGACGCCGCTGCCGCCGTCGTTCACGCCGAGAAACACGCCGCGCGGATCGACCGGATCACGATCGGGATAGGGCCGCGTGTCGTAGTGGGCGCCCAGTAGCACCCGGTCGGGCCGGTCCGGATGCCACTCGACGACGAGGTTCTCCATGCGCACCGGCTGCCCCGTGCGCCGATCGCGGATCTGGAACGCCTGACGCGACACCCGCGCCCCGGCGGCCTGGAAATGGGCGACCAGGAGGGCCCGCTGTTTTTCCATCCCGGGCGAACCGCTCGGTCGAGGCCCGATCGCCGCAATCGTCTCGAGGTGCTTGAACGCCCGCGCCCCGTCGAAGCCGGGCGGCTCATCGGCGGCCACCGCCGCGGTCAGGCACACCCCAGCCACCCAGGCGGCCGTCCGAACCACGGGATGGTGGGCGTGTGGAGTCATCCTGAAAAGTCTACTGGTTTCGCCGGAATCGTGAATGTCGTACAACACGGTCATCCTTTCACGCTGGCGCTTGCATGGGCCGTTTGCCGCTGTTCAGGCTTCTTGCGACGGCCGCCTTCGCGGTCCTCGCCACGCTCGCGTCCCCGTCGCTCGCGCGGGCGGGTGGCGGTCCGGAAAACGTGTTCCTCGTCGTCAACGCGCGGAGCGCCGATAGCCTCGCGGTGGCGAATGCCTACGCCGCCCTCCGCGGCATCCCCCCGATCAACGTGCTCATGCTGCCGTGGCAGGGGAGCCGCGACGTGGTGACGATCGGATCGTTCCGCACCGACATCCTCCAGCCGATCCTCCAGGCGATCGATTCGAGGAGGCTTGCGCCGCAGATCGACTACGTCGTGTACTCCACCGATTTTCCCTGGCGGGTCGATTTCACCGGGGAACTGCCACGGGAACTGGTCGGCCGCGACAAGTATCCCTCCGGCTCCCTCACCGGCATGACGACGCTGTTCTCGGCGGTGCAGGCGGGCAGCCCGGCCTATCTCGATCCGGCCAGCAACCGCTACAGCCGGCCCGTCGATGCCGACGGGGTTCCCACCTCGACGGTCGGCTTCCGGGGCTGGTACGGCTGGGGCCCGCACGGCGAACTGATCGAGTCCGGCGGCGTCCGCTACCTCCTGGCGGCGACACTGGGCGTCACCGACGGGCGGGGCAACACGGTGCCGGAGATCATTCGCTACCTGCGCTCCGCCGCCGCCGCCGACGGCACGCGGCCCGCCGGGACCATCTACTTTTCAACCAACTCGGATGTGCGCACGACGACGCGCAGCCCCGCTTTTCCCGCAGTCGTGACGGCACTCGAAAAGTTGGGCGTGAAGGCCGAAGTCGTGAAGGGGAATCTGCCGGTCGGGAAGCGGGACGTGGCGGGGCTCATGGCCGGCGCCGCCGATCTCGACTGGCCGGGCAGCGGCTGCGCGGTGGTGCCCGGCGCGATCTGCGAGAACCTCACGAGTTACGGCGGCATCTTCACGCCGTCGGCCGGGCAGACGCCGCTGTCGGTCTTTCTTCGGGCCGGTGCCGCAGGTTCCAGCGGCACCGTGATCGAGCCCTACGCGCTCCAGGCGAAGTTTCCCCACCCGTCGATCCACGTCCACTACGCCCGCGGCGCGAGTCTGGCCGAAGCCTTCTACCAATCGGTCCGCTCCCCCTACCAGCTGATCGTCGTGGGTGACCCGCTGTGCCGGCCCTGGGCTCCGATCCCCGTGGTCGAGGCGGTCGTCGCGCCCGATGCCCGCGAGATCATGCCCCAGGCGTTGCTCGCGGGCGCCGTCGAACTCGAACCGCGGGCGACGGTGCCCGGCGGGGGATCGGTCGATCGCTTCGAGCTGTTCGTGGATGGCGTGCGGCTCGCCCAGTGCGGCCCGGGCGAGCGGCTTCCGATGGACACGACGCAACTGGCCGACGGGCACCACGAGCTGCGGGTCGTCGCCATCGAGTCGTCGCCGGTCGAAACGCAGGGCCGGTGGATCATGCCCGTGTCGTTCGCCAACAACGGCCGCACGCTCTCGCTCGCCGTCGAGCCCCGCCGCGTCAAGCCCTCGGGTACGGTCCGCGTGAGCGTCGCGGGCGAGGGTCTCGAGGGAGTCGTGATCTTCGCCATGGGCCGGGTGCTCGGCCGCACGCACGAGGCGACGAGCTCGATCGAGGTGCCGGCCGAACTGCTCGGCCGCGGCAGCGTCACGATCCGGGCCACCGGCCGCACCGGCAGCGGCGCGGCAAATAGCGTCAACGCCATTCCCGTCACCGTCGAAGTTACCGAGGGCGGCTAGCTGGCGTCGCAGCCGGGGCCAGCGAGACGATGGCCCCCGAGGGCGAGGCGAGGATCAGTCGATCGGTGGCCTGATTGATGACTGGGAACGTGAAGCCGCCGAGGCAGAGGCGGTCGCGGATTTCACCGGTCTCGAGGTCGAGGCTCACGAGGCCGCCCACGGGATCGACGAGCCAGATGCGGCCGGCGGCCACGGCCATGATCCGGCCGCACATCGGGCCACGCCAGATCGGGTCGCCCGTCTTCGTCGAGAGCACGGCGATGCCATCGTCTCCCAGCGGCACGACCAGCCGCTCGCCGGCGGCGAACAGCGTCGCCCCGGGCGCGGCATCGAGAAACATGTGCCAGGCGAGCTTCAGGCTGCCCGCCGCATCCTCGCGCGATTCGATGCGGGCGAGATCGCCTTCGGCCGTGGCCACGAAGATCGCGCCATCGTGCACGAGAGGGCGGCCCGCGGCCGGGCGGTCGAGAAAGAACTCGTTGCGGCGCCAGCCGTCACCGCTCGGGTCGAGGACGACGAGCGTGCCATCGTCGGTGCACCACAGCACGCCGCCCTTGAAGGGCTGGGGCTGGAGCGACACGGAGCCGCCGGCCTCGAGCACGACCGGTTCGAGACTTTCCACCTTCTGCGCCCGCGGGCGGCCTTTCTTCCGCGCGGGCTTGGCGGCCGGCTTCCCGTCGCTCCCGGACTCGGCCGTGGCCGCGGCTCGTTGATCGCCGGTGGGGCTCGACGTGCGGAAGGGATTCGTCGGCAGCCGCATCAGTTTGCCTTCGCCGAAGGGCGTGTAGACCCAGCCGCCCGAGACGGCCGCCCCCGCGTCGGCGAGGTGGGGGAAGCGCCTACTCCACAGCACCTGGCCGGTCGTGCGGTCGAAGGCGTGAACGCCGTCGCCGTGGGCGACGGCCACGAGGTCGGGTCCGATCGCCGCCGGCTGGAAAGGTCCTGCGCCCGCATCGATCGGATGTTTCCAGAGGATCGTTCCGGGCAGTGGTGCGTCGGGGCGGGCGGCCCCCGCCTGCACGGCGACAACATTGCCGTCGCCGGCCTGCACGACGACCAGGTCGGAGTCGATCACGACGTGCTCGAGCGTTGAGCGGGACGCATCGAATGGCACCTGCACGAGCCACTCGATGCCGAGGCCGGCCTGCGCCGCCGCGACCTGATCGGCGGCCGTGCCGTAGAGACAGTCGCCGCGGGTGGAAACGCCTGGCAGGCCCACCGCGAGGATCACCATCGCGACCAGATGTCGCCAACCCGGCGCATCGGAAACCATCTTCCGGGCGTTCACGAAGCCGGTCCTCATGGCGGTAACCCTCATCCTCACGGCCCTCACTCCGCAACAGTAGTTCCGAAAAACGCCGCTGCAAAAATGGTACGATCCGAGGTCCGATTTCCGCCCGAATCACCGGGCAGTGGCCCCCTCCAGCCGCTCCCACCCGCACCACCCGCACCACCCGCCGCATGTCGCAGGCTCCGCCTTCATCCCGAACGTCCGACCCGGCGGCGCTCGTGCTCGGCTATCTCAACTTCTCGGCGGGCGCGTTCGACCCGACGGCATGGCGCGGCTGGAGCGACCTGTTCGCGGCCGTCGAACCGGACAAGGCCGGTGCCATCGTGGAGCGGCCCGACGCCCTGGCCGCCGTGCTCTGCCTGCTGCGGGAACGGCTGGCCGTGCTCGAAACCGCCGATCCGGCCTTCCGGGATGCCCGGCAGGCGCGGCAGACCCTCGCGGTGCTCGAGGAAGGGCTGCTGCCGGGCTACCGGTCGTTCCACGTCGACCTGCTCGAGCATCAGCCGCCCGGCGCGATCGAACGGCCATTTTTCATCGCGGCCGCGGCCCAGGCGTTGCTCGCCGCCGGCGGTCCGGCGGACGAGGCCACCCCCGACGCGACCGCCGCGGTCGTCGCCGGCGCGATCGAACGGTTCAACGACTACGTTGGCTGGCGGCCCGTCGCCGTCCTGGAGAACGGCCGCCTGTCGGAGCCGTATCCGCACGAGCGCGTGCGGCCGGTGCCGCTGTTCGTCACCGGAGCGGGGGCGGCCCACGGCCGCTACCGCGACCTCGTGGCCGGGGCCGTCGAGATCCTCGCCGCCGCGCCGCCGGCGCTCCTCGACCAGGCCGACTTCGACCTCGCGCTCCTCGAGGAGCTCGCGATCGATCCGCGGGCCTTCGATTTCCTCCATCCGGCGGCGAGTCGCCCCAACTATCTGTTCGGCCTGTGGGATCCGGAACGGATCGACGCCCGGGGCAACTATCGCCGGATGGTCGTGCAGCAGGCCACGCTCGACGGGATTCTCTCGTGGCCACAGGCCGCCGTGGACTCCGCGCTCGACACGTCGCCCGGGCGGCAGGCACAGCTGCGGTGCGAGGCCTCGGCGGTGCTGGCAGGGGTGATGCTCATGGCATCGGGGCTGTCGGGCCGCGGGCCGGGCGCGCACCAGGCCGGCCTGCCGCTCGCGGAACTGCTGCCCCGGATCGCCGGCTACCGCGACGAGTTCTACCACTGGCTGCTTGGGAGACTGCCGGCCGACCACCGCGGCCGCCTCGACGCGGAGATGCAGCGGCTCCGGCAGCCGTTCGGCGGCGTGCGGCGGCATATCAACGCCTTTCTCGCCGCGCGCCGGGCGCGGCAGGTCGAGAACGTGGCCCTGGCCGCGGTGCTCGCGCGGCTGGGGCGGGCCGCGGGTGCCGAGCGAATGGCCGGCATGGTGCCGGCGGCTTCGGCACGTCTGCTCGCGCGGATCACGAGCTTCGTGGTCGGGGCGCGGCGGCGACGGCCGGATCTGCCGCGCGGCGATGCCGCCGCCGCGGCGCTCGGCCAGCTCGAAACGGCGACGGACCTCTTGTTTCGTGCGGTCGGCTGCGGCGCGACGGTCGATCCGTGGAACATCCTCGGGCTCGGCGGGCAGTTTCCGCTGCACGAGCCGGGCGGCGAAAGCCTTTCCGACCCGCGGGTGAACGACCTGGTGGCCGTGGCACGATCGATCCTCGAGGGCTACGCGGCGATCTGGCGGGAGAGCGTCCTCGACGGCCCTGAAGCGGTCGCGACGCGGGCCGGCGCAGCGCTCGAACGACTCGCGTCCTGGTGGGACCGATTCGCGACGCCGACGGTCTCCGGCGTGCCGCATCTCTCGGGGCGGGAGATCCTCGACTCGGCCCGGGAGGTGAGCGCGGCGCTCGAGCGGCGGCGGGCCTTCGTGGACGCCGCGCCTCCGGCGGCGTTCTGGCGCAAGGAAGTGGGAGGATTTTCCGCGCCGGAGAGCCATGCGCAGGCGGCCGCGTCGCTCCTCGACGAGGGCGATCTCGACGGTGCCATGGGACTGCTCGTGCACTGGGCGTCGCTCCTCGAAGGGCCGGCCGTGGAGCGATCGGGGCCGGAATGGCTGGCCGCGGCCGCCCGTTGGACGGCGCGGGCCGCCACCGACACGTCGGCCTCCGGTCGGGTGCGTGTGCGCCGCTTCCTCGAACTCGTCGAGGCAAACACAAGCGCCGTCGTGGATGTCATCGAACAGGTGGCGCTGCACGGGGATGCGACCGGCCGCTCGTCCACGCGACCGGCGCGGCAGGACGGCGACGAGGCCGCCCCCGAGGATCAGGAGGACGAGGAGCGGGTCGCCTCCGCCTACGAGTCGATGGTGTGGCGGGACTCCGCGGACGACGGTATCGACGGCGGCATGCTCGACGTTGACATGCCGGGCGCCGCGCGGCGCGGAAGCGTGGCGGAGGTGGAGCAGGCCGCGGAGTTTCTCGCGGGCGTCTGGCGGCTGTTGCGGCATGCCGCCACGGCCGCGTGCGCCGCCGATGTGCGCGAGGGGAGCGTGCCGTCGCGGGCCGACGTGGATTCGGCGCTCGGCTGGCGGCACACGCTCCGGCGCCTGCGGCGCACGGTCGTGATGGCGGCCGATCACCTGGCGGCGACCGATGCCTCCCCCCCGCCAGGCATGCCACCTTCCGAGTTCGACCGCGTGCGCTGGCAACGCGACGCCGCCGTCGAACGGCTGATCGATGCGGCGGTGCAGGCGACCGAGACGCTGCGCATCCTCTCCGCCCGCCTCGTGCTCGCCGGAAAGGATGCCGCGCGGCTGACGGTGGGCGGGCTGTTCGCCGCCCTCCTCGCCGGCGACGCATCCGCCGCCCGCGAGGCGCTCGAAGCCGTCCGGGGCAGGCTCGGCGGCAAGCCCGTGCTCTACGTGCCACTGTCGCGGGGCGGGAGGCCCGGACGGATCGTGCTGGCCAGGGGGCGGGAACGGCTGCTCGAACGGCTGGCGGCCTGCCTGCCGCGGCTGGGCCTGGTGGCCGAGACGTTCGCGGTGGTGCATCTCGCCAAGGCCCTCGAGAGTCATCGGCCGCCCGGTGCGGCGAGCGTGAGCGAGTTCGATCGCGTCTTCGAGGCGGCGACGGCCGCCCTGGTCGAGCGGATCGTCGAGAGCGCCTGCACGCCCGGCGTCGATGGTGCCGCCATCGATCCGCAGGCGGTGACGGAGCGGATCCTCGCCGGCCTTGCGCTGCTCGTGCCGAAGCTGCTCGACACCTGGATGACGCACGCCCGGCAGCTGCGGCTCTCGGTGCTCGAGCGCGTCCGCGAGCCGAAGGCGTTCGCCGCGGTCAAGGAGTTCATCGAGCGCTACGGGGCTGGGCTTTTCACGCAGCACCTGCTCGCGCCGCCTTCGCTGCGCGGCATCCTCCGGGGAGGCGTGCGGCAGTTCCTCGAGCAACTCGTCGAGCGGCACGCCGGCGAGCCCGTCGAGGAGGCGGCCGACGGCCGGCCGCGGCACCCGGCGCGGCTCGTGGAGGACCTCGCGGCGGACCGGCTGCCGATCCGCCAGGCGGCGGCACGGCTCCGGCTCGTGCTCGAGTGCGTCGCGGAGAACCATGCCGAATACCGCGACTGGAACTCCACGACGACTCAGTCGGACCGCGGCGAGCACCTCCACATCCTGCTCGATTTCCTGCGCATCAAGGCGGAGTATGACCGCATCGCGTGGACCCTGCGGCCGGTCGGCATGGCGCATCGAATCCTCGCCCGGCGCGGCCTGCACGAAGCGGCGGCGGCCTGGCGCGGGCGGATGCGCGAGGAGACCCGCGAGACGGCGGCCGATCTCGCATCGCGGCTCGCCAAGCTCGAGGCCTTCTGGGGCGTGCGGCTTGCGAGTGTGGCCGATCGCGTGGGCCGACCGTTCACGGCGGTGCTCGAGCAGGACGAACTCGAGGCGCTCATCCCCCCGGCCGCGTGCGAGGCCACGACGGGCGTTCCGGTCGGGGCCGGCGACCGCTTCGAGGAACGGGCCGAGACGATGCTCGGGCAGGCCAGCGGTTCGGGCGTCGAGATTCCCGAGTGGCTCGAGCGGGTCGGCGTCGCGGTGGAGCGGGCGCTCGAGCAGGCCGAAGCCGGGCCCGAAGTCGAGCTTCGGGCCGGCACGCTTCCCGCGGCAGTCCCCTGGGTCACGCTCTCGTGGGAAACGCTCGAGGGCATGCTCGGCGGGAAATAGCCAAGGGTCCCGCGCGGTACAACAACGGTATGGACGTCCAGGGAAACCCCGTGCATCGCTCGTGCGGTCGGGCTCGCCGGCCGCTCGCCGTGTGGCTCGCCGGCCCGGTCGGTCTCGACGCCTCGCTCGCGCTCGCCGAACGGTTGGCGTGGGACGTTTCGGAGCCGGACGGGCGCCCGCCCACCCTCGTGCTCGCGGAAGTCGAGCCATCGATCACGATCGGCCGCGGTGGCTCGCGGGCCGACGTCGATCTCACCGACGAGGAGCTGCGTTACCACGGCCTCGCGCTGCGGTTCGTCGGCCGCGGCGGCGGTGCCGTGCTCCACGCGCCCGGGCAGGTGAGCGTGTCGCTGTTCGCGAGGCTTGCCGATCTCGGCCTCGAACCGCACGGCGTGGCCGCCTACCTCGAGCGGCTCGAGCATGCGCTTGAGGCGGCCGTTCGGGCGGTGCGGTGCGGCGCGGCGCGGGATTCGGGACTGCCCGGCGTTTGCGGCCGCACCGGCCTGCTCGCGGCGCTGGGTGTGGCCATCCGCCGCGGGATCGTCTGGCATGGGGCGTTTCTCAACGTGCGTCCCGACCTGGCGCTCTTTCCTCGCGTCCGCACGCTGCCGTTCGCCCCCGCGGCCGGGATGCGTACGATGGGGTCGATCGAAGCCGACGTGCAGCGGCCGGTCAGGCTCCAGGACGTGCGGGCGGCCCTCGTCGAGCAGGTCGTCGATGCCTTCGGCTTTCCACGGGCCCACATCCACTCGGGGCTGCCGGTGATGCTGCCCGGAACAGCCCCTCAGCGATCGGAGATCACGAGCCGTGTCGGATAGCACCCCGAGCATGCCGTTGCCCTCCTTGCCCGTCGTGAGCCTCGACGCCCCCGCGCCGCCGCCCGTCCGTCGGCTGCCGCCGTGGCTGCGGCAGAATCTCGGCGCCGGCGGCGGCCACGCCGAGACCGCCCACCTCATCGCCGAACTGGGGCTGGAGACCGTCTGCTCGTCGGCGAAGTGCCCCAACCGGCTCGAATGCTGGTCGGCGCGGACCGCGACCTTCATGATCCTGGGCAACGTGTGCACGCGGCCGTGCGGCTTCTGCTCGGTGCCGAAGGGCAAGACGGAAGACCTCGAACTCGACGAGCCGGAGCGGGTCGCCGAGGCGGCGAAGCGCCTGGGCCTCGCGCACGTCGTGATCACGAGCGTGACCCGCGACGACCTCCCCGACGGCGGCGCCGAGCACTTCCGCCGCACGGTCGAGGCGGTGCGGGCCGCGACCGGGGCGGTCGTCGAGGTGCTGGTGCCTGACTTCCTCGGCAAGGAAGGCGCGATGGACGTGCTGATGGCCGCGCGGCCCGACGTCTTCAACCACAACACCGAGACGGTGCCCCGGCTGTATCGCACCGTCCGCGGCCGCAAGAGTGTCTACGCGTGGACGCTCGAACTGCTCGCGGAGGCCAAGCGGCTCGTGCCCGAGGTGAAGACGAAGAGCGGCCTGATGCTCGGCCTCGGCGAGACCCGCGACGAGCTGCTCGACGTGTTCGCCGACCTCCTCGACCACGGCGTAGACTTTCTCACCCTCGGCCAGTACCTCCAGCCGACGCTCGACTCGCTGCCCGTCGAGCGCTATGTGCCGCCGGAGGAGTTCGAGGAACTCGGCGGGCTCGCCCGCCGCATGGGGTTTCACAAGGTCGCCAGCGGCCCGCTCGTCCGCTCGAGCTACCACGCCCGCGAGATGACGCTGTAGGACGGGCTTCAGCCTGTCACGCCTTGGCGATAGCGCCGGCTCGTGACTGCCCAGACCCCCTCGCCGGACGTTCGCTGCGGGCCTCCAGCCCTCCGCTCTCTGCATGTCCGCTTCGCTTCGCCATCCTGGCTGCGCTCGCTCCCATAGCCCGGCTCGAGGGCATGGGCAGTCCCGAGCCTCCTCAACGCAGCTGCCATTCCCTCGCTTGCGCTTCGGGCTTCCGTTCAGGGGAGGCGAGGGGTTGCCCCTACCATTGAGCCGGCTTGGCCGACCAGCGGAGCCATGGATGGCGCAGCGCCAGTCGGTCGGAGTGAACGAAGCCCGGAGGGCAAAGTGAACGTCCGGCGAGATGGTACGGGGCAACCCCGAAGCCGGATTGGGTGCATCGATGCTTGCCCGACGCCAGAACGGCTCACGCCTCTTCGAGGCCGTGCTCGAGGAGTTTCTTGCGGAGCGTGTTGCGGTTGATGCCGAGGCGGGCTGCGGCCTTCAGCTGCACGCCGTCGCAGGCCGCGAGCATCTGGGAGATGAGCTCGCGCTCCACGCGGCTCACGATCCGGTCGAAGAGGTTTTCGTCGTCGGGCGGGGCGGCGGACATCCCCTGCTCGACCAGGTCGCGGGCCAGGCTGTCGAGGTCGCCGCCGCGGCCGGGCATCGACACGGCCGGCCGGTCGCCTCGCATCGCGGGCGGCAGGAGGTCGAGCGTGAGCTCGTCGCCCGTCGCCATCACGACGCATCGTTCGACGACGTTCTGCAGCTCGCGCACGTTGCCCGGCCAGTGGTAGCGGGCCAGGGCCTCCATGGCGTGTTTGTGGATGTGCACGACGTAGCGGTCGTTGGCCTCGTTGTAGAGTTCGAGGAAGTGGCTCACGAGCTGCGGGATGTCTTCGCGGCGGGCCCGCAGCGGCGGCAGGTAGATCGGCACCACGTTGAGCCGATAGTAGAGATCCTCGCGGAAGCTCTCCTTCGCCACCTCGTCGAGCAGCTCGCGGTTGCTCGCGGCGATCACGCGGGTGTCCACGCGGACGGTCTCGGTGTCGCCGACCCGCTCGAACTCCCGCTCCTGGAGCACCCGGAGGAGCTTGACCTGCAGCTTGGGGGTCGTCGAGTTGATCTCGTCGAGGAAGATCGTGCCGGTGTGGGCCGCCTCGAATCGGCCGGCGCGGTTGGCGACGGCGCCGGTGAACGCCCCGCGGACGTGGCCGAAGAGTTCGCTCTCAAGCAGGCTTTCGGAGAGCGCCCCGCAGTTCACCCGCACGAACGGCCCACTGCCCCGGGGCGAGAGCTGATGGATCGCCTTGGCCACGAGCTCCTTACCGGTGCCCGTCTCCCCCAGGAGCAGCACCGACGCGTTGGACGCCGCCACACGGCGGGTCATCGCATAGACCTCGGCCATCGCGGGACCGGAGCCGATCAGCCCCTTGATCGGGGACGAGGCGTCGTCATCGGGTTGGCTCGGTGAGCGCAGCATCGACGGAGGCGGGCGGGGGCGGCGTGAACGCGGGCTGATTGTACCCCGCCGAATCCACGCGTGCCGACGCGAGCTCGGGAAGGGCGCTCATGCCGCAGGGCAATTCCCAGCCCCGGCGGCGGAGGATCCTGAGCAGCGTCGCGGCCTGCTCGGCCCGTTCGTGGCGGAGGGTCGCCCGGGCGGCGCGGGCTTCCGCGGCCACGGCGTCGGAGCCCGCGAGGTCGGCGAGCGTGGCCGGAAACCTGGCCGGCGCGGGCTCGCGGCCCGGTTCGGCCGCGGGGGTCGGCAGGAAGAAGCTCTCCATGCGATCGACGAGCGCCACGCACTCGAGCCCCCGAAACTTCACGATCGACTGCGTGAGGAATCGTCCGCGGGCCGCGTCGTCGAGCGGATCGACCACGACGAGCACCGGCGGGATGTCGCCAAATGGCTGCTCGTGGATGAACTGGGTCGTCTCGAACGCCGATGGGAGGATGATCCGGGCGCCGAGAATCACGAGCACGATGTCGGCATGCTCCCCGGCGGCGCGAATGGCGGCGCGGCCGGTGGAGACGACGAGGGGCGCGTAGCCGAACCGCGACACGCCCGTCGCGAGCTCCTGCGCGACCTCGGCGTCGTGGTGTGCGATCACGACGCGATCGACCCCGGTCGCGGCGCTGGCGTGGAGGAGCGTCTCGACGACCCGGCTCGACCCCGGCCATGGCGGCGGGCCGGCGGTGAGCGCGAGCGTGCGTGCGGCGGTGAACTGGAGCGCCGCGTCGGGAACGGCGAGGGCCCGCACGAGCGCCTGGCGCACGGCGGGCGGGAGGGGGGCCGCGGGCGCGTCGAGCGGGCCATCGGGCGGGAGCACCGCCTCCTCGATGCCGCGGGCGGCTGCGGCGGCCGCCCGGAACAAGCCCCGCGACACGGCGAGATCGAGCGTGTCGGCGATCGCTTCGACATCGACGCCGTCGGGGCCGGTGAGCGCCGATCCGAGGTGCGCGGAGTCCGGTTCGGGGGGCGGCGGAGTCTGGGGCCGCTCGACGAGGGCCGCGAGCCGTGCGAGGAACACGAGCCGCACGGCGACAGGCTCCGTGGCGGCCAAGGCGGCGAGATCGCGGGCCAGGTGGAGCGCCTCGCGGAGGCGGCGCTCGAAGGCGACGTCGTCGCGGCAGTCGTGCTGGATGGCGGCGGGAGCGAGCGTGTGGTCGAGCCGCCCGACGATCCGGGCGACCGCCTCGTCGCGCGACGGGGGCTGCCACGGTTTGGCCGCATCGGTGCAGCGGCGGTGGATATGTTCGAGCGCCGTGGCGGCGCGGTCGCGGATCTCAGGCGGCGTGCCGGGAACCGCGAACGGAGCCAGGAGGAATTCGGCGATGTCGTCGGCCTCCGTGGCGTCGAGCGCCGCGATCACGCCCGGCCACGACCGGACCTCCGCCGAGGCGAGTTGCGCGAGGAGGGCCTGCTGGCCATCGGCGCCGAGATCCCGGACGAGCCCGGCGGCGATGGCGCGGGCGCGGATGCCGGCGTCGTCGGCCGACGCGAGCACCTCCGCGAGCGCGGGAAGCGCGGCGAGCCCGGCACGGCCGAGCACCGTCGTCGCGGCCGTGCGCGACGCCAACGACGGACTGCGAAGATCGTTCGCCGCCTGGGCGATGCGCTGTGGATCACTCCGGCGCCGTTGCCCCGCCGCGTCGATCGCCTCGATCACCGCCACGAGGTCGGGTGCCTGGGCCGCGAGCACCGACTCCAGCCGCAAGAGGCTGCCGGGGGCCGCCTCGTCGCCGAGCGTGGCCAGCAGTTCGGCGCGGCCCTCGCCGGCGTCGGCGAGGAGATCGGCGAGTTGTTTCGTATAGGCGACCGCCGCGTCGAAAGCCTCGACGTCGGCCGTCTTCACCGCCGCCGCGAGGAGTGCGGGCGGCGTCGCGGGAGGCGGGTGGGCGACCGAATCGACGACGGCCCGGGCGTAGGGATCGAGCGGCGTTGCGGCCGAGGCGGAGCACGGCGGCCAGATCACCGCCAGGCCCACCGCCGCGAGAGCGGCGGGCAAGCGTCGCGTCGTCAGGCGAGCCGCCGTTGCCATACGGCAATCTGGTCGGCCACCCGGGCGGGTGCGGTCGAGCCGAAGCTCGCCATCCGCTCAACTGCCCTCGAGGCCCCCAGCGCCCCGCGGAACGAGGCCGTCCAGCCTGCCCATTCCTCCGAGAACACCTCGTCGGAAAGCTCCGCCAGGGCCACGCCTTCCGTCATCGCCCGCCGCACGAGGCGGCCGACGGTCTCGTGGGCCGTCCGCTGCGGCACGCCCGCCGCGATCAAGGCCTCCATCAGGCTCGTGGCGTCGAGGTGGCCGTGGTCGAGCGTCGCCGCGAGCCGGTCGCGGTCGAAGGAGGTGCCCGCGACCAGCGGCGCCGCCACGCCGAGCACCGCCTCGAGCGTATCGATCGAGTCGAAGAGCGACTCCTTGTCTTCCTGGAGGTCGCGGTTGTAGGCGGTGGGCAGGCCTTTCAAGAGCACGAGCAGGGCCTGCACGTTGCCGATCGCCCGCGCGGTCTTGCCGCGGACGAGTTCGAGCACGTCGGGATTGATCTTCTGTGGCATGATCGAACTGCCGGTGCAGAAGCCCTCGGGGAGTTTGAGAAAGCCGAACTCCTGCGTGCTGTAGAGGATCCACTCTTCGGCCCACTGCGAGAGATGGACCATCGCCAGCGAGATCACGAAGGCCAGTTCGACCGCGAAGTCGCGGTCGCTCGCCCCGTCGAGGCTGTTGGCCGCGACGCCATCGAAGCCGAGGGCCGCGGCCACGTGGGCCCGGTCGATCGGCAGGCTCGATCCGGCGAGGGCGCCCGACCCGAGCGGCAGCACGTTCGTCCGTCGGCGACAATCCGCGAGCCGGCTCCGGTCCCGCTCGAACTTCTCGCACCACGCCAGGAGCTGATGGCTCGCGAGCACCGGCTGGGCCCGCCGCAGGTGCGTGTAGCCGGGAATGACGAGGCCCTGCTCGCGTTCGGCGAGGCCGAGGAACGCCCGCTGGAGCTCCCGGAGCCCGTGATCGAGCCGGTCGATCGCCCGGCGACAGTGGAGCCTGAGGTCGGTGGCGACCTGATCGTTGCGGCTGCGGGCCGTATGCAGCTTGCGGCCGATGTCGCCGAGCCGGGCCGTGAGCGCCGACTCGATGTGAAGATGGATGTCTTCCTTCGCCGCCGTGAACTCGAACCGCCCGGCGTGGATCTCCGCCCGGATCTCCTCGAGGCCCCGGGCGATCGCATCGGCCTCTGGGATCGTCATGAGGCCACAGGCCGCGAGCATGCGGGCGTGGGCGATCGAGCCGTCGATGTCGTCGTCGGCGAGCCGCTTGTCGAACGACACGCTCTCGGAGAAGGCCTCGACCCGTTTGTCGGTCGGCTCGCGGAACACGCCGCCCCAGGCCTTCGACGATTTCTGGCCTTCGGAGGGATGGCTCACGGACAAGGGTCCTGCGACGGGTGACGGTTTATCGAGTTGTACTTCGGACCGCCCGAAAATCCATCCCGACGCGGTACACTGGGAGATCCCGATGGAGCGGACTTACCGGCTCGTTCAAGAGGCAGTGTTCCTTCATCCGCATGACCTCGCCCGATGATTTTCTCGCGCCCGATGGCAGGCTCGCGGCGCGGCTGGCGGGCTGGGAGTCGCGGCCGGAGCAGCTCGAGATGGCGCGGGTGGTCGCGGAGGCGATCGCCGCCCGCCGGCATGCGGTGATCGAGGCGGGTACCGGCGTGGGCAAGAGCCTCGCCTACCTCGTGCCGGCGGTCTTGGCGGCGACGGCCGACCAGGTGGAGCCCGTGGCGGCCCCGCCCGCCGGCGACCTCGACGATCTCGATGCCGCCGCCCCGCCTGGCGGCAGGCCGCGACGGGTCGTGATCTCGACGCACACGATCGCGCTGCAGGAGCAGCTCGTCACGAAAGACATCCCGCTCGTCACCGCCGTGATGCCGCGGGAGTTTTCGGCGGTGCTCGTGAAGGGGCGGGGGAACTACGTGAGCCTGCGGCGGCTCGCGCTCGCGATCGAGCGCGCCGGGAGCCTCTTCAAAGACGACGCCGAACTCGCCGAGCTTCGCGACCTCGCCTCGTGGGCCCGACAGAGCGGCGACGGCTCGCTTGCCGACCTCGAGAGCCTGCCCACGGCAGCCGTGTGGGACGAGGTGGAGAGCGACTCGGGCAACTGCATGGGCCGCGCCTGCCCGACCTACCAGCAGTGTTTCTATTACGCCGCCCGTCGCCGGATGCACCACGCGCAGGTGCTCGTCGTGAACCACGCGCTCTTCTTTTCCGATCTCGCCCTCCGGCGGGCCGGGGCGAGCCTGCTGCCCCCCTACGACGTGGTCGTGTTCGATGAGGCCCACACGCTCGAGAGCGTGGCGGGGGATCATCTGGGCGTCGGCCTGTCGAACGGCACCGTGGACCGGCTGCTCTCGAAGCTTTTCAACGACCGCAATCGCCGCGGGCTCATCGTCCACTACGGGATGCACGACCTCGAGCCGGATGTCGCCCGGTGCAGGCGGGCCGCGGAGGAGTTTTTCGCAGCGGTGCGGGACGCCGCCGCGGGGCAGGGCGATGGCCCGTGGCGGGTGCGAACGCCGCGGCTCGTGCCCGATTCGCTCGGCGACGTGCTCCTGGGGCTCGTGCGGAAATTGAAGGCGGCCGGCGACGGGCTGGCCAACGACGCCGAGCGGCACGACTTCTACGCCCTGGCCGACCGGCTCGCACTCGTGGCCGGCAGCGTGCGCACGTGGCTCGAGCAGGACGCGCCGGGGAGCGTGTGGTGGGTGGAGGCCGAACGCACGCGGCGCGGCCGCGAGCGGATCCGCCTGGCCGGCGCACCGGTGGACGTGGGCGCGACGCTCAAACGCGAGCTCTTCGATCGCGTGGGCACCGTGGTGCTCACGAGCGCGACCTTGGCCGTCGGCGGCCGCGAGGCCGAGGAGGTTCCCGGCGACGAGGCCGTGGCGGCCGATCCGTTCGCGTTTTTCAGGAGCCGGATCGGGCTCGGCCGCGGGCCGGTCGATTCGGCGACGGGGGATCCGGTGCTCGCCCGCCGGCTCGGCAGCCCCTACGACTACGCCCGGCAGGCGCGGCTGGTGCTCGTGGACCGGCTGCCCGAGCCGGAGAGTCGCGCAGCCTACGACAAGGCCTGCGTGCGGATGATCCGCCGCTACGTGGAGCGGAGCGAGGGCCGGGCGATGGTGCTCTTCACGAGCCATGCCGCGCTCGCCGCCGCCTCGGCCGATCTGGCCGGCTGGTGCGTGCGGAAGAACTATCGCCTCGTGAGCCAGGCCGACGGCCTGCCCCGGTCCAAGATGCTCGAACAGTTTCGCGAGGGGCCCGCGAGCGTGCTCCTCGGCACCGACGGGTTCTGGCAGGGGATCGACCTGCCGGGTGACTGCCTCGTGACGGTGATCATCACGAAGTTGCCCTTCGCGGTGCCCGACCGGCCGCTCGTCGCCGCCCGCATCGAGGCGATCCGGGAGGCCGGCGGTAGCCCGTTCATGGAGTATCAATTGCCCGAAGCCGTGCTCAAGCTCAAGCAGGGCTTCGGGCGGCTCATCCGCTCGCACACGGATCGGGGCACCGTCGTGATTCTCGACCCGCGGGTGCTCACGAAGCCGTACGGCCGCGTATTCCTCGACAGCCTGCCGCCGGCCCAGGTCGAGATCGAGCCGTTTGAAGACGATTGACGCGGGGCAGCGCTCAAATCTCATGACATTCTCACGAGTGAAAGACTCACTCATAAAAGGGGGTATTTGGTAGGCTGCCTGCTCGTCTGAGACCGTCATGCACAAGACGAGGCTCCTCCGAAGCATGTCATGCTGTCACCGCCAGCGTAAGAAACGTCGCTCGCAACGCAGGCTTTTTCGCACTGCCCAAACAGCGAATTGTCCACGGGTGTTCGTTGCCCAACTGGAGCAGCTCGAGCCGCGGCTAGCCCTGGCCGCGACGAACTGCCCCGACACCTCGTTCGATCTGCCGACGGCACCGGACCCAACGACGTGCCCGTCGCCGTTCGCGGCCGGCCTGCAACTCCAGGCCGATCCGGCGGTCTCGGCGACGGCGATCTCTCGGCAAACCACCGCCCCGATCGATGCCTACTCGGGTGTGGCTTCGATCGCCGCAGTAGACGTGAGCGCCGGCGGTTTCGGGGCGACGCTCGCCCACACGCGCACCTGGTCGGGCATGAACAACACCGGCCGCAACGGCAATGGCTGGGCGACGACATCCC
>JBBAVM010000004.1:24817-62862 GCA_040397685.1 Pirellulales bacterium | reverse complement strand
GCCTTCCACTGGGCGCGGAAACTCCGCGCCGGGGCCGCGGGCAGGTCGCGGCTCGCGAGCCAGTCGCGGAGGAGCGGCGGCCGCAGGACTTTCAGGAGGCCGAGCGTCCGGCGAACCATCGCCCCGCCCGTCGCGAACAGCCACGGCCGCGAGGCGACGGCGACGAACAGGCGATGGCCGATCCGCTCCCAGCGGTTGGGCGCGGTGCGGGCGGCGTTGCGGCGGTTGTGGAGGAGGTGGTGGTGGATGTCGATCCGCACGGGGCACGCATCGGTGCACGCGCCGCAGAGCGAACTGGCCCCCGAGAGGTGATTCCAGTCGGCGAGGCCGCGCAGGTGCGGCGTGATCACCGAACCGATCGGCCCCTGGTAGGTGGTGCCGTAGGTGAAGCCGCCCACGTTCTTGAAGATCGGGCACACGTTCAGGCAGGCGCCGCAGCGAATGCAATGGAGGCTGTCGCGCTGCTCGGGATCGGCGAGGATCGCGGTGCGGGCGTTGTCGAGGAGCACGAGGTGCATCGCCTCGGGACCGTCGGCTTCCCCCGGCTGGCGCGGGCCCGCATACAACGTGTTGTAGCAGGTGAGCGGCTGACCGGCCCCGGCCGTCGCGAGCATCGGCAGCAGCACGGCCAGATCGTCGAGGTGCTCGACGACCTTCTCGATCCCGGAGATCGCGATGTGCACCCGCGGGAGGGCCGCCGTGAGCCGGGCGTTGCCCTCGTTCTCGGTGATCGAAATCTGCCCGGTCTCGGCGACGAGAAAGTTTGCCCCCGTGATCCCGACGTCGGCGTCGACGTAGAGCCGGCGCATGTGCCGCCGGGCGATCATCGTCAGTTCCTCGGGGCTGTCGGTCGGCGGCGTGCCGAGGTGCTTTCCGAACAGGTCGCTGATTTCGTCGCGGCGGACGTGCATGCAGGGAAAGACGAAGTGGTAGGGCGGTTCACCGCGCAACTGCTGGATGAACTCGCCGAGGTCGCTCTCGACCACGCCGTACCCATCGGCCTCCATCGCGGCGTTGAGATGGATCTCCTCGCTCGTCATGCACTTGCTCTTGATGACGGCATGGGCCTTCGCGGCGCGGAGGAGATCGAGCACGATCCGACGCGCCTCGTCGGCGTCGCGGGCCCAGTGCACCACCCCGCCGTTGGCCTCGAAGTTCGCCACGAACTTCGGCAGGAGTTCGTCGAGCCGGTTGACGGCCGACCATTTCGCGAGGCTGGCGGCGTCGCGGGCCTGCTCCCAGTCGCGGTAGCGGCCTTTCTGCGTGTCGCGGCTGGCGTAGTAGCCGCCGAGCGCCTTCCGCACGAAGGCCCGATGCCCCGAGTCCCGGACGTGCTCGGCGGCGTCGTGGAGGAACTGCTTCTTGGCGGCCCGTGGCGGCAGCGACGCGGGGGCGGTGTGGGTCGGACTGGTTTGAGTGCTCATGCGGCGGGCCTGCTTCCGACATAGTAGCATGAGGGGGGACCGCGACACGGTCCCGAAGGTGACGGACGACGGCCATGGCGGTGAATGAATCCTTCTACATCTGGGGCACGGTCTGGCTCGCGCTCGCCGCAGCCTGGGCCGCCACCTGCCTGTGGGTGGATCGCGACGCCGAGGCGGTCTTCAAGCGGGCGACGCCGTGGCCGCTCGCGATGGTGCTGCTTGGGGCGGCATTTCTGGCGGCCACTCTCCGCTGGGGTGTGCCGGCCCTCAACCTCATGCTGCCGGCCCTGCTCTTCACGGTCGGCGGCTACACGGCCAGCCGCGACCTGCGCGTGGGGGCGTCGCAGCGGATTCTGCCGAAACCCGTGCACCAGTTTCTGCGCATGGTGGCCCCGGGCGCGGACGATGGCACGGGAGACGACGGCGGGTCGGCGGCGGCCGCCCACCGGCCCGATGCGCCGGCCCAGGCGCGGGTCATGCTGCTGAAGAAGGACGGCCGGCCCTACGAGAGCCGCGACGCCGAGGCCCTCGACGAGGAAACCTCGGAGGCGATCGGCCGGGTCCGCGGCATCCTCGCCCGCGCGATCCAGAAGCGGGCCACCGACGTGCACCTCGAGCCCAAGACCGGTGACGAGGTGGTCGTCCGGTTTCGGATCGACGGGATCATGCACGCCGCGGAGACGGTGCCGGCCGAGGCGGGGCGGGCGGTCGTCTCGGCGTTCAAGGTGATCGGCGACATGGACATCGCCGAGCGACGGCGGCCGCAGGACGGCACGTTCGCCGTGGTGTTCGACGGCCGGCGGTTCGACGTGCGGGCCGCGTCCGGGCCGACGAACTACGGTGAAAAGATCGCCCTGCGGCTGCTCGATGCCGAGGGCAGCATCGTCAAGCAGGGGCTGGGCTCGTTCGGGATGCGGGACGGGGTGCTCAAGCAGCTCAAGGAGATCATCCACCGGCCGCACGGCATGCTCATCGTCTGCGGCCCCACCGGCTCCGGCAAGACGACCACGGTGTACGGGGCGCTCGGCGAGATCGACGTCTTCTCGCGGAACATCGTCACGATCGAGGATCCGATCGAGTACCGCCTCGACAACATTTCCCAGACGGCCGTGAACGTGGCGGCCGAGCTGACGTTCGCGAAGATCCTGCGGAGCGTGCTGCGGCAGGACCCGGATGTGATCCTCGTGGGCGAGATCCGCGACAAGGAAACCGCCGAGATCGCCATGCAGGCCGCGCTGACGGGCCACTTCGTGTTCACCACGCTCCACGCCAACGACACCGCTACGACCGTGACGCGGCTCCTCGACATCGGGATCGACACGAGCCTCGTGCAGTCGGCCGTCACGGCCGTGCTCGCCCAGCGGCTCGTGCGGGTGCTGTGCGACAAGTGCAAGGAGCCCTACAAGCCGACGGCGGAGTTTCTGGCGTCGGTCCGACTGCCCGCCGACAAGGTGAACGTCCTCTACAAGGAAAAGGGGTGCCCGGCCTGCAACGGCACCGGCTACCGCGGACGGACGGGCGTGCACGAGCTCATGGTCTTCGACGGAGCGATCCGCGAGCTGCTCGTGGGCCGGCCCTCGATCCAGGCGATCCGGACCGCCGCCCGCAAGGCGGGCATGCGCACGCTCCAGGAGGAGGGCCTGCGGAAGGTCGTGGCCGGGATCACGAGCGTGAACGAGGTGATCCGCGTGACGAAAGCCTGATGCCCATGATCTCCATGCTGCCTGCCCTCGTCGCCGCCGTTCCCATCCAGGTGATTCTCGCGCCGCTGGTGCTTTTATGCGCGGGCGGGGCGGGATTCTACGGCTTCCGCCAGGGGATGTTCCGCGCCACGCTCCTCGGCTTTCACGCCCTGGCGTCGATCTTTCTCGCGCTCGGGCTGTGGGGCCCGCTCGCCGCGTGGCTTCGGCTGGCCGAGGTTCCGGAGGCGTATGCCGTGCCGGGGGCCTTCCTCGGCATGCTCGTCGTGGCCGCCGTCGGTCTGCTGCTCGCGATCAATGCCTCCGTGCCGGCCGATGCCGTCCGGCTTGCGCCCCGGGTCGATCAGATCGGCGGCGCGATCATGGGTCTCGTGGCCGGCGTCATCGCTTCGGGTGGGGTGCTGCTCGCGCTCTCGTTCGCCCCGCTGCCGCCCGCCTATCGGCCCGACTTCGGCCGGCTCGCGATCGACACGGGTGGGCCCGTGCTCGCGGCATTCACCAAGAGCCTCGGCTCCGACCGTGCCGCCCGCGAGGTCGTGTTCGGCGGAGAGCCGGGCACGCGGTTCGATCCGGCGGCCAAGCCCCGGCCGGTCGCCTGGAGCGAGCCCTTCGTCGATGCCAACGCGAGCCTGGTGCACGACGCCGACGAGCCCTACCTCGACACCGACGCGAGCGATTCCTTCACGCCGCAACTGGCCGCCGACGACAAGAACGGCAACGGCCGGCGCGACATCGGCCTCGTCGAGCACTATCGGCTCGGCCACTGGGGTCCGCTGACGGTCCTGCAGGCTCCGGTGATGACGAGCAAGGACTCAGGGTTCGTGACGGATGGCGACCCGGCCGAGACGGTCGTCTACCAGGCGACCGCCACGGATGCCGACTCAGGCGACGCGCCGACCTTCTCGCTCAAGCCCGGGCAGGACGACGACGCGGCCCTCGTGACGATCGATCCGGCGACCGGCGCGGTCAGGCTCAAGAGCCCGCCCGACCGCGAGGTGCGGAAGGCCTATGCGTTTACGGTCGTCGTGACCGACAAGGCCGGCCTCACGGCGGAACGGCCGGTCGTCATTCACGTCGCGAAGAAGCGCGACGCCGACGCCGAGCGGTCGCCCGGCCTCGCGCCCGCAGGGTAGGACAGGCTTCAGCCTGTCATGCCTCGTGTCGTGGGACAGGCTTCTCGGCGACAGGCTGAAGCCTGTCCTACGAAGCCCCAGCCGCAGCGAGCACCTCGGCGAGGTGGATCGTGCGCGGCCGCGGGCCGCCTGCCGGCGCGTTCCGGGCGAGCCAGCCGTCGAGCTGCAGTTGGCACGAGGGATCGCTCGACACGATGTAGTCGCAGCCCGTGCGGGCGAGCGACCCGCCCTTCACCTCCGCCATGGCGGTGGAGATCATCGGAAACTTCACGCTGAAGAGCCCACCGAACCCGCAGCAACTCTCCGGCTCGTCGCATTCGACGAGCTCGAGGTCCCGCACATGACGGAGGAGTTCCCGTGGTGCATTCTTGATGCGCAGTTCGCGGAGGCCATGGCAGCCGTCGTGGTAGGTGACACGATGCGGAAACCGGGCCCCGACGTCGGTCACGCCGAGCTTCTCGACGAGGAACTCGCCGAACTCAAACGTCCGGGCCGCAAGGTCGAGCGCCCGCGTTTCGTCCGGTGTGCCCTCGAAGAGCTGCGGATAGAAGACCCGCATCATCGCCACGCACGACCCGCTCGGGCCGACCACCGCCTCGGCCCCGGCGAACACGTCGAGCGCCCGCCGGGCGACGTCGCGGGCCTCGTCCCAGTAGCCGGCGTTGAAACTCGGCTGCCCGCAGCAGGTCTGGGCCGGGCGGAACTCGCAGGTGTGCCCCAGCCGTTCGAGCACCCGCACGACCGCGAGACCCACCTGCGGCGTCATCTGATCGACGAAGCAGGGAATGAAGAGGCTGACACGCATCCGTTTATCGTCTCATGGCCCGCACGAGCGCCGCGCCCATGTCGGCCGGACTTTCCGCCACCTCGATGCCGGCATCGCGGAGGGCGGTGAGCTTGGCGTCGGCCGTGCCCTTGCCGCCGGAGATGATCGCGCCGGCGTGGCCCATCCGCTTGCCCGGCGGCGCGGTGCGGCCGGCGATGAAGGCCGCGACGGGCTTCGTGACGTGGGCCTTTACATAAGCCGCCGCCTCTTCCTCGGCGCTGCCGCCAATCTCACCCATCATCAGGATCGCGTGGGTGTCGGGGTCGTTCTGGAAGAGCGCGAGGATGTCGATGAACGAAGAGCCCACAAGCGGATCGCCGCCGAGGCCGACGCAGGTGCTCTGACCGTGGCCGAGCTGCGTGAGCTGCCACACGGCCTCGTAGGTGAGCGTGCCGGAGCGGCTCATCACGCCGACGTGGCCGGGGGTGTGGATGTAGCCCGGCATGATCCCGATCTTGCACTCACCCGGCGTGATCACGCCCGGGCAGTTGGGGCCGATGAGCCTGCTCTGCGACGCCTGCACGACGGGCATCACGCGGGCCATGTCGAGGACCGGAATCCCCTCGGTGATCGCGATCACGAGTTCGATGCCGGCCGCCACCGCCTCGAGGATCGCGTCGGCCGCGAACGCCGGGGGCACGAAGATCATCGTGGCATTCGCACCCGTCGCGTCGCGGGCCTCGGCCACGGTGTCGAACACCGGCAGGCCGGCGACGGTCTCGCCCCCCTTCCCCGGTGTGACGCCGCCCACCATCCGCGTGCCGTAGTCGAGGCAGCCCCGGGTGTGGAACTCACCGACCTTGCCGGTGATGCCCTGGCAGATGACGCGCGTGTCGCGGTTGACGAGGATGCTCATGATGATGTCCTAGGCCTGGGCGGCGGCGACCACTTTTTTGGCGGCGTCGGTCAGGCCGTCGGCGGTGATGATCGAGGCGCCGCTCGCGGCCAGGATCTTCTTCCCCTCCTCGACCTCCGTGCCCTCGAGCCGCACGACGAGGGGCACGGTGAAGCCGACCGTCTTCGAGGCCTCGACGAGGGCCGTGGCGATCGTCGTGCACCGCATGATGCCGCCGAAGATGTTGACGAGGATCGCCTTCACGTTCTTGTCGGAGAGGATGATCCGGAAGGCCTCGGTCACCTGGTTCACGTCGGCGCCGCCGCCGACGTCGAGGAAGTTGGCCGGCTCGCCGCCGTGGTACTTCACGAGGTCCATCGTGCTCATGGCGAGGCCGGCGCCGTTGACGAGGCAGCCGATCGTGCCGTTGAGCTTGACGTACGACAGGCCGGCCGCGGCGGCCCGCGTCTCGGCCGGCTCCTCCTCCGCCTCGTCGCGGAGGGCGGCCACGTCCTTGTGGCGAAAGAGGGCGTTGTCGTCGAAGGTCATCTTGGCGTCGAGCGCCACGAGCGTGCCCTCCTTCGTGAGCACGAGCGGGTTGATCTCGACGAGCGAGGCGTCGAGATCGACGAACGCCTGGCAGAGACGACGAAAAAACGCCTCGGCGTGCCGCCAGCTCGCCGCCGGGAGCTTGAGCTTCGAGGCCAGCAGCCGGGCCTGGTAGCCGGCGAGGCCGCGGTCGGGGTCGAAGGGCTCGCTGAGGATCAGTTCCGGCGTCCTGGCCGCCACCTCCTCGATGTCCATGCCGCCGGCGGTGCTCGCGATGAGGACGGGCGAGCCTGCCCGGCGATCGACGAGCACGGCGCAGTAGAGCTCGCGGTCGATGGCGCAGCCGCTCTCCACGAACACCCGCCGCACCACTTGCCCCTCGGGGCCGGTCTGGATCGTGACGAGCGTCTTGCCGAGGAGGCCGGCGGCGATCCGTTCGGCGTCGGCGGCGGACTTCGCGAGTTCGACGCCACGCTGCTCGGATCCTACGACCTTCCCCTTGCCGCGGCCGCCGGCATGGATCTGGGCTTTGACGGCACACACCGGCGTGCCGAGCGCGGTGAACGCGGCCGCGGCCTCGGCGGGCGTCGTGGCCACGCGGCCGGCGAGGACCGGCACGCCCGCGGCCCGCAACAGATCCTTGGCCTGGTACTCGTGGATTTTCATCGTGCGTCCTGCCGTGCGGCGCGGCGGCCGACTCGCCACCGCGAGCCCCCACTATCGCAGGCTCCGACCGGCTTTCAACCGCCGGGGCTGGATGAGCGGCGGCGGGGCGATGTTCACGCGGCGGCGGCGTTGCGGGCCGGGGTGCGCACGGGCTCGGGCGTGCCGCAGATCCACGGCTCCGCGGCGGAGCCGGTGCACCGGCTCCAGGCCCGAAGCGCGGCGGCGACGAACGGGTCGCCGAACCGATGCCGCCGGCCGTAGACGAGGATCTGGCTCGGGTTGAGGAACAGGCGGCCGAAGCCGCGCTCGATGAGCTCGCGGTGGAAGATCGCGTGCTCGGTGTCGCTGGCACCGTAGCGGCCGGCCCGGTAGGCATCCATCCGGTAGATGCCCATCCCGCCGAAGCACGATGTCACGGGCACGAGCGGCTGGCCACGCGTGTAGGCGTAGCGGCAGCCGCTCTTCGTGGAGAGCGGGGAGAGGTCCGCGTCGAACCGCAGGGCCCACATGTCGTACTGCCGCGGGCTGTTGATGGCGAGCCCCTCGCGGCGAAAGATCAGGCCGTTGGAGCCGATGAAGTCCCAGTCGTCGTGGCCGAACGAGTTCGCCACGCCGTCGAGGCTGAAGCCTCCAGCCACGTCGAGGTCGAGCACGATCACGGCGTCGAAGCCGGCACAGCGGTCGAGCACGACCTGCTGGCAGCGGTCGCGGTAGCGGGCCATGCGCTCGGCCCGGGCGAGGCAGCGCGTGGGCGGGTTCTTCGGATCGTGGCAGTCGTCGAGCGTGACGTGCACGCGACGATTCGCGGCGGCCCATGCCTCGAGCAGCCGCTTGGTGTCGTCGGTCGAGTCGTTCTCGTAGACCACGACGCGTGCGTCGGCAAACAGTCCGCAGAGCTGCTCGACGCGTTGCATCGTGGCCGGCAGCACATGGCCGAGATTGCGGGCCAGCCCCGTGATGGCGACGCGCAATTGCGCCATCCGTCGCGATCCGCGGGCGCAGGTGCGGCGATACGAGTCCGCCGTGGTCGCCGCCGGCGGGAATGCTGCTTCGGGAAAGTCGGTGGTCGCGAAGTCGGGCATGGAGGAACGGTTGGGCATCGGGATGCCGGGCGCGGGGCGGGATCGTAGACGCTGACTGCGGCGGTGCCATCGGCAAAAAGCGGCCGCCGCGGTCAGGTTTTCGTCGGTCTTGAGAGGGGGCGGAAGCGTGGCCTGGAACCTTGGGGGGGCCGCGGTGGCTGGGAAACCCTCGACGGGCCGGACGCGGCGTCGCTACGATCCGCCCCCGTCGTGAACAGTCTTCGCCGTGCCATGCACTTCGCCGCGCAGCTCTGGCAGGGCTCCGCGCCCGCGCGCACGCCGGTGGCGGTGACCTATGCCGGTGGGCCGGCCGGTTCGCAGATCACGACCTGGACATTCGACCGCCGGCGGTATGGCGACGAGGTCCGGGTCGAGTTCAGTTGTCCGGAGCAGATGCGCCGCTTCGGCACGCGGTGGCGCGACTTCGCCCGGGCGATTCATGCCTGCGGTGTTGAAGACGGCGAATTCCGGTTCGAACGCGTGCGAATCCATTTCGGGGACGGTGTGTTTCCGCAGGAGCCGCAGGACGTCCTCGCGTTCGCCCGGCGGCCGGGCTCGAGCGTCGGGCTCGTCCCCAACACCTACCTTCTGTGGCCGCGGCCGTCCCTGCCGGCGGCCCTGGCCTGGGAGCGGAAGAGCGACGCGCTCTACTTCCGCGGTGCGAGTACCGGATCGCCGCGCTACGACGACAACGCGCGGGTGGTGTTCTGCCGTGCCGCGCGGTCGATCCCCCGGTCGGATTGTCGGATCTCGAAGTTGCGACAGATCGACCGCGACTTCGCCCGGCGGCTGGCTGCGGACGGATTCGTCGCCCGGCCCGATCCGATCGGCCGGCTGAATCGGCATCGGTTTCTCGCCGATGTCGATGGCAACACCTCGTCGTGGGATCGCTACCTTTTGATCGCCTTGTTTGGCGGGGTGCCGATCCGGTTCGAGCCGGCCTGGGAGGAGTGCTGGCACGAGGCGCTCGTCGATGGCGAGACCTGCGTGGTGGCCGACCGCGACACCCTTCCGGGGATCGTCCGGCGGCTGCGGGCGAACGACGGCGAGGCCCGCCGCATCGCCGAGAAGGCGAGCCAGCTGGCCCGGACGGTCCTTACGCCCGCCGCCCTGCGGCAGCGGCTGCGCGAGACCCTCGCCGCAGCCACGAACCCGACCGGCTGAGCGCCTCGGCCGAGGCATCGGCCGAACTGTCCGGGTCGAAAAGCGTAGAAGACCCGATGCTTGACGAAGCCGCTTCACGGCCCTAAGACCGACGGAAACTATTGTGGCCTTCGCCGTTTTGACGAAACCCGGAGGCCGTGCCATGTCGTCGTCCGCCCGCCGTAATCGAGTTTGCAGCCCCGCGTCGCTGCAGCCGGTGCCCGACCGCGCACGCCTAGGGCTCGAGTGGCTCGAGGGGCGGACCGTCCTCGCGGCGGTGGTCGCCGGTATTCCCAATCTTGTGCCAGCAAGCGACTCGGCGTGGGCGGGGGATGTCAGGGCCACCGCCGACAATCTCACGACCGTCACGACGCCGACGTTCACCGGCGTCGCCAAAAACGCCGTGAGCGTCACGCTGTTCAACGGCGCGACGCCCCTGGGCACGGTGCCCGTCGTCAACAATGCCTGGGCGTTTTCGATCGGCCCCGCTGCGGCTCTGGCCGCCGGCAGGTATGCGATCGTCGCCCAGGCCACGAATGCCGCCGGAGCCGCCGGGGCGCGTTCGAGGCCGCTCGTCATGGAGGTCGTCACGGCCGCACCCGCACCGGCGACGGTGGGCGTGGCGCCCGCCTCCGATTCCGGGGCGATCGGCGACGGCATCACGAACGTGCGCACCCCCGTGGTCGGCGGCATCGCGCCGCGCGGATCGCGCGTCGTTCTTCAGATCGATGGCGGTGCGGAGATTCGTGTCCCCACGAACCGCCGCACCGGCGCCTGGGCCTTCAAGACGCCTGCGCTGGCCGACGGCGCCCACGCCATCACGGTGCGCTCGGAGAGCGTCGTGGGTCTGCAGAGCGCTCCGTCCACGCTCGCGCTCACGATCGACACGGTCCAGCCGATGGCGAAACTCGCGTTCGTCCCGGAAGACGGCCAGGTCGAGGTGACGTTCTCCAGGCCGGTCGCGGGGCTGACGCTCGGGCATTTCACGGTGTCGGGGGACTTGGGCGGGCGGCTGATGACGCTCGCCCTGACCAACCCCAGCGTGGTCGCGCAGACGGGCGGCTTTGTACTCGAGCAGAAGGCCGGCACTCCGCCGGGCACTGTCTACCGTATCCGCTCAAATCTCGGTGACGTGTTTGGCGGCAGCTACCGGATCACGCTCGACCTCTCGCGGGCCGCGCCCCGTCCCCGCGGCGTGGGCGTGATCGTAGAGACGCAGTCGGGCGCGGCAAACAGGCTGGCACCGACGACGAGCGACTTCGGCGTCAACCTTCGGGGCAGTCCCTACTGCGTTGCCTGATGCAGCCGTTGCCGTCGGAGGCTGCGATCGTGGACAATCGGTCGCGAAGCCTTCGAGCGGTCACGGATGATCCTATTCCAACAGTCCTATCGATCGCCCCACCCCGAGCGGCAGGCGGAACTCGACCGCGTGCGGCACGTGAATGCCGGGGTGAGGGCGTTCGCGTCTGTCGAAGAGGTTGACGGGGCTGTCCGGCGCTGGACGTTTGGCGATCTGTTTCGGCTGGCGGCGGAGCGGTTTGCCGGGCAGGTCTGCGTCCTGGCCAACAGCGACATCGCATTCGACGAATCGATTGCGGCGGCCGCCCCACGTGCCGTCGCCGGTCGCCTCGTTGCCCTCTCCCGCTGGGACGATGGGGTATCACCCTCGATGGAGGGCCGCGTCGCGGGCCCGGAGTGGCACTTCTTCTCGCATTCGCAGGATGCGTGGGTCTTTACGGCGGGTGGGCTGCCGCCCTTCAACGCGGACTTTCAGCTCGGCATCCCGCAGTGCGAAAGCCGGCTGGCGTACGAGGCTGCGGCGGCAGGCGTGGTGATCGTGAATCCCGCCCTCTCGATCCAGGCGCGGCATTACCATGCCTCGGCCGTGCGGTCCTGGCAACGCAAGGACGGCTATCGAGGGCCCGTCCTGTTTCCCAGGCTGACAACGGTCGAGATCGATGCGCCGGAGGCTTTCGTGGTCGATCGGCGGGGACGATTTCGCAAGTTTGAGGCGGTCGTGCGGCTCGCCGGATCGGCCGAGGATTTCACGCGCCAACTCGCTGCCGCGGAAGCGTCCAGTCGATTGCGGAAGGGAAGTATTGGACTGCGGTCGCCGTTTTACCGCCGGGAACGACGGATGTAGTAACCGTAAGGCATTGTCAGCGTGGACTTTGTGAATCATTGGGCGAGACTGCTGTGGCGCTCCCCGAACCGCTCAGGCGACCGGAAATGCCCCAAGGCGTCGGTCGCGTTGACTGCCAGCAAAGTTGCCGTAGACTCCCCAGTCGATCACCCCTTGAGCGGGGAGTCCGCACGCGTGGCTTCGCGTTTGAGGGTCGGTTAGTCTCACGGCACTCCCATTTTATGGCTGACAAACGCACATCCCGGCCGGCAGCGTTTACGCTTGTCGAATTGCTCGTCGTGATCGCGATCATCGGCACGCTCGTCGGGATGCTTTTGCCCGCGGTCCAGCGGGCGCGAGAGTCTGGGCGGCGTACCTGCTGCTCGAACAACCTCCGCCAGCAGGGAGTCGCGATTACGAACTACGAATCAGCGCGACGGATGTTCCCGCCGGGAAGCGACGCGTATACCCAGGACGCGACGAAGCAGCCGCCACGACTGCACGCGTGGTCATCGTTCATCCTGCCGTTCCTCGAGGAATCGGCACTGGCCGTGAGGATTGACTACAAGAAGGTCTGGAACGCCCCCGGTGGCAACGACGTCGCCTCCGACGCGGTGCTGCCGATCTACGTCTGCCCGAGCGGGATCGAGCGGTTTCCTGGCAAGCAGGACTACGGCGGCATCACGGGCTACTCCGACGGCGACAACGTCACCCGGCCCTTGCGGTTGTTCGGCGACCGTGGCGTCTTGCTGTCCACCTCATTCATCGATTCGTCCGGTGCCGACCCCGTGGCGCGGTATCGACCGCCCGTTCGGGCATGCGAGGTCACAGACGGGCTCAGCCGGACCGTGCTCGTGGCCGAGGCCGTCGATCGCAGCCACGAAGGTGGGCCGACGGCAGCGTCGGCCGAAGCGCTCCAGGACGCCCGCTGGGCGTGCGGCAACAACATCGTGTGCCAGAGTTCGCGCGTGGTGAACGACCCTGCCGAGCAGAGTTTTCGCAGTTTGCACCCCAACGGTGTGAATTGCCTGTTCAGCGACGGGCACGTCAATTTTCTGGAGGAGAACGTGGACGCCGAGGTGCTGTTTGCGATCTGTACCCGGGATGGCGGTGAAACGGCAGCGACAGGCCTCTGAGAGCGGATTCCAGACACAATCGATTCGCTAGGAGCGGTGGTTCCTCCGATGGAATGGGCTTGGTTTCGATAGGAGAGTCCAGAGGACGATCCTTGTTTGATTTTTCTCGAGAGAAAGGTTTCCCATGATTCGTAAGGTTACGTTTGCCGTGGCGGTCCTCGCCGCGGTCGCCGTGGCCGCTCCCGCCTTCGCCGGCGGTGGTGGTGGCGGTGGTGGTGGTTCGAAGTCGAACTACACCGTTCGCGTCAAGAACAACGGCTCCGTCCAGGAGTTGGTGGCCGTGACGCAGGGTAGCTCGCCTTCGCTGGCTGGCAACAAGACGCTCAACGCCAACCAGGTTGGCCAGTTCAGCGTCAAGAAGGGTGCATTCGTCGTGTCGGCCTGGGATCCGGCCGACACCTCGGCGGCGCTCGGCCAGCAGGCTTTCACGGCCGGTGCCGCGAAGCGGATTTACGCCCTCGCCGCGATCGATCCGACGAACGTCGTCGCGACGGTCACGGGCAGCAAGGGGCAGACGTTCTAGTTCGATCCCGCCAGCGGCGGTTCGATCACGAGGCCGGAGGGCCGGGGTTCGCCCCGCCCTCCGGTTTTCTCGTTTTCAGGGGGCCGGCTGGTTTGATTCGCCGTGGGCGGCAAACTAGAACCGGCATATGGCAGCCGGCATTCGTCCCATCGCCGCACCGACCACTTCGGGGTATGGCATCGGGCTGTCGCTGCTTGCGGCCGTTGCGTGTGCCGTGGTGCTCGCGATTCCCTGGCTGCGGCAGGATCTCGGCTGGCTCGAGATCGTGGCCGTAGCCTCAGGCCTGCTCGCTGTCGAGCGACTCAGAGGCTGGCGCGGCGAGGCGACCGTGCTCTGCGCCGCAACGCTGGCTCTCGGGATCGCATTCCACTGGGCGCCCAAGGTCCTCGCCGAGTCGATGCAGACGAGCCGCGAGATCGGGCTCTTGTTCACGATCCCGATCGTGCTCTGGGACGCGGCGCGGCTGTCGATCCCGCTCTGGTGCGCCGGCCGGCTCGTCCGCGATCCCCGCGACGCCTGGCTGCCCGCCGGGCTTGCCGCCGTCGCGACGGAGGCGCTCATTCCGGGGGTCTTTCCCTGGAAACTCGGCTACAGCCAGATCGGCTGGCCGGTGGTGATCCAAGGGGCCGACCTGTTCGGCCCGGAATGGCCCACGTTTGCCCTGTTCGCCGCCGCGGGTCTGCTGGTGGCCGTGATCGTGCCTCTCGTGCAGCGGTTTCGCGGCGCGGCCGCGGGCTCGCTCGTGACGTTCGGCGGCATCGCGGCCCTCGTCGTGACGGCGCTGAATCTCGCGTATGGGTTCTGGGCCCTCGGGCACTATGCCGCCGTCGCCGCGTCGGCCCCGAAGGCGGCGGTGGCCCTCGTGCAGGTCGATCCCAGCCACGACGACTCCGTGGCCGACCTCCAGCGGCTCACGCGTGAGGCTTGTGCGGCACGGCCGGAGCCGTTCGATGTCGTCTGTTGGCCGGAGTGTGCCGGCGGCTCCTACGAGGAGTGCCTGACGTCGTTTGCCGACCCCGACTTGATTCTCAGGCACTCCCGCGATCCCGGCCGCGGCCTCCGGCCGCTCGAGAGCCCCTCATGCCCGCTGCTCTTCGGCGGCAAGGTCTACCGCGGCTATCCGGAACGGCCCCGCGAGATCTATCAGTCGGCCCTGCTCATCGATCGGCAGGAGGCGATGGTCGGCCGCTACGACAAGCGGCACCTCATGCCGTTCGGGGAGTATGTGCCCGGCGGGGACCAGTTTCCGCAACTGCGGCACTACTTTCCGATGGAAAACGAGTTCGACGTGGGCCGCGAGGCGACGGTGCTCGCCTGCGGTGATCGCGTGAGGCTCGGCGTGATGCTCTGCTACGAGGACATGGTGCCCGGGGCGGCCCGGTCGCTCGTGCGAAACTCGGCCAATCTCCTCGTGTCGCTCATCAACGGCGCGGCGTTCACCGAGCCGCTCACGCTCGTGCAGCACCGGCTGCTCTCGCAGTTGCGGGCGGTCGAGTGCCGCCGCGCGTTCGTCCGCTGTGCAGCGACCGGCGAGACCTGCGTGATCGCGCCGACAGGTGAGATCGTCGCCCGGCTCCCGCTCCATACGCGGGAGGTCTTGACGGCAGATGTGCCGCTGATCGAGGGTGTCTCGATCGCCAGCCGTCTGGGCCCCGCGTTTCCGCTCGCGTGCGCGGCCGGCGTGGGTCTCCTGGCCGTGGGCCGGCGTCGGCAGTCGTGACGAGCATTCCGGTCTGATGAGCATCCTGGTCTGATGAACATCCTGCTCTTTGGCACCAACGGCATGGTGGGCCATGAGCTCGCCCGGACGCTGCCCGCCCTGGGCCGCGTGACGGCGCTCGACCGGGCCGCGGCCGATCTCGAGGACGTGGAAGGCATCCGGCGGATCATCGCCCGCGAGCGGCCCGACGTCGTCGTCAATGCCGCCGCCTACACGGCCGTGGACAAGGCCGAGTCGGACGCGGAGCGGGCCCGGCGCATCAACGCCGCGGCGCCGGCCGCCATGGCCGAGGAGGTCGCCCGGCTCGGCGGCTGGCTCGTGCACTACTCCACCGACTATGTGTTCGACGGCACGAAAGCAGGGCCGTATGTCGAGACCGACGTCCCGAATCCCCTCGGCGTGTACGGAGCGACGAAACTCGAGGGGGAGAGGCTGATCGCGGCCGCCGGCTGCCGCCACCTCGTTTTCCGCACGAGCTGGGTGTATGCCGATCGGGGGCGCAATTTCCTGCGCACGATCCTGCGGTTGGCGGGCGAGCGCGACGAACTCTCGATCGTGGCCGACCAGGTCGGGAGCCCGACGAGCGCCGCCTTCCTGGCCGGGACCACGGCCGCCGCCCTGCGGCAGGCCACCGGACCGGCGGCCGACCGGCCGCCGAGCGGCATCTACCACGCCTGCCCGGCCGGCTCGACCTCGTGGCACGGCTACGCCCGGTTCATCGTCGCCGAGGCGCTCGCCCGCGGCGTGAAACTCCGAGCGGACGCGGAGAGAATCCACCCGATTCCCACGTCGGCCTACCCCACGCCGGCCCGCCGGCCTGCCAACTCCCGGCTCGATACGGCTACACTCTCGACCACGTTCGGCCTCGTGCCGCCGCCGTGGCAGCGCGACGTCGTCGTCGCCCTCGAGACCCTGATCCACGCGTAGCGCAGGACAGGCTTCAGCCTGTCACTCCCCCCATCCCCCTGCATCCCCCATGAATCGCAAAGGCATCGTCCTGGCCGGCGGCTCCGGCACCCGCCTCCACCCGGTCACGCTCGGCGTCTCGAAGCAGATGCTGCCGGTGTACGACAAGCCGATGGTCTACTACCCGCTGAGCGTGCTGATGCTCGCCGGGATTCGCGAGGTGCTCATCATCTCGACGCCGCACGACACGCCCCGGTTTCGGGAACTGCTCGGTGACGGCTCGGCCTGGGGTATGTCGATCGACTACGCCGTGCAGCCAAAGCCCGAGGGTCTCGCCCAAGCGTTCGTCATCGGGGCCGAGTTCGTGGGCGGCGGCCCCTCGGCGCTCGTCCTCGGCGACAACATCTTCTACGGGCATGCCTTGGCCGACCGGCTGCGGATGGCGAGTGGCCGGGCGGCCGGCGCCACCGTGTTCGCCTATCCCGTGGTCGATCCCGAGCGGTATGGCGTCGTGGAATTCGACGCCACTGGGAAGGCGAAATCGCTCGAGGAAAAACCAAAGCAGCCGAAGAGCCGGTATGCGGTGACGGGGCTGTATTTCTACGATCAGCAGGTCGTGGAGATCGCGAAGACGATGAAGCCGTCGGCCCGCGGCGAGCTCGAGATCACCGACGTGAATCGCACCTATCTCGACCGCGACCAACTGAGCGTCGAGATCCTCGGCCGCGGCGACGCCTGGCTCGACACGGGCACCCACGACAGCCTGATCGAGGCGGGGCAATTCATCCAGTCGCTCGAGAAGCGGCAGGGTCTCAAGATCTGCTGTCCGGAGGAGATCGCCTGGCGGAATCGCTGGATCGACGACGGCCAGTTGGAAAAGCTCGCGGGCGTGCTCAACAAGAGCGGCTACGGCCAATACCTGCTCGGCATCATGAAGGAGAGCGTGTTCTGATGAACGTCGTGCCGACGGAGATCGCCGACGTTCTGATCCTCGAGCCGAAGGTCTTCGCGGACGACCGCGGGTTCTTCTTCGAGAGTTTCAACCAGCGGGTGTTCGAGGCGGCGGTGGGCGGCCCCCTCGCATTCGTGCAAGACAATCACAGCAGGAGCAGGAAAAACGTCCTCCGCGGGCTGCACTACCAGGTCGAGCAGCCGCAGGGGAAACTCGTGCGTGCGGTGAGCGGCGCGATCTACGACGTGGCCGTGGACATCCGGAAAACGTCGCCGACCTTTGGCCGGTGGGTGGGCGTGGAGTTGTCGGCCGACAACAAGCGGCAGTTGTGGGTCCCGGCCGGCCTGGCCCACGGCTTCCTCGTGCTCACGGAAACAGCCGAGGTGCTGTACAAAACAACAGATTACTACGCCCCGGCCCACGAGCGGACGATCCGCTGGGACGACCCGACGCTCGGGATCGCCTGGCCGCTCGCCGCCCCCCCGCAGGTCTCGGGGAAGGACGCCGCTGGGCTCGCGTTTGCCGAGGTTTCAGGCCGCTGACACCGTGTCCGTAAGCCTCGGAGAGCCTGGATTTCCGGCCCGATCCCTCGGCCTGGAGAGGCGAACGCTTTTTTCTTGACACCTCTCCGGTCCGAAGTAGTTTTGATCGAGTTCCCCTTGTGCGGGGACTTCGCATGGCTGCGAGCAACATTCCCCCGGCGGTGTGTTTGCCCGCACATGCGTCTGATCGCACAAGGTCCTTCCCGATGGCTGCTACATCCGCGCTGCTTCCCGACGCAGCGGAGCGACGTCCAATCGAGCCGGCGGCCGCCCGAGATCCGGTTGTCGAGGCAAGGCAGCGGATCGCCGGCCTGAGCGAAATGCGCCGCACCATCGGTGTGATTCGCATGTGGCCGGAGCAGGCCTGTGCAGAGCATGAGTGCGTCGAGCGAATCCGTACGGCCGCCGATCTCATCGGGGTCCGGGTGATCGAACTCGACAAGTTCGGACACATCGTCGATACGCCGAAACAGCGGGTATCCCGGGAGGATGTCGATTTCGTCATCCACCTCCACTACGAGACGGCGAAGACGTACGACGCCGTGTCGGTCGCGGCCATGTGGAACCCCACCCAGTTCTACTTCGACTGGGGTTTCGAGCGCCACTGGTCCAATCAGATGTCGCACGACGTCTACGCATACACCGGCTCACCCGAGATTCGGAAGCTCGTCCGGGCCTCCCGCGGTGATTTCGTCGCCGACGACATGCCGCTGCTCAACCACACGCTTGCCGAGCCGATCATCGCGCCAAAGCCGCACGACTCCTACCGCGTGCTCTACTGCGGCATCAACTGGGAGAAGCTGACCAACAAGCCCGCCCGGCACGACGCCGTACTCCGCGAACTCGACAAGCAGGGCGTACTCGATGTCTACGGGCCACGGGAAATCCGCGGCGTGAAGCTCTGGGACGGCTACGAGGGCTACAGGGGTTCGCTGCCCTTCGATGGCCGGACGATCATCGAGAAGATCGCCGAGGCCGGCGCCTGCGTCGTCTTTTCCTCCGACGCCCACATGCGGTCGGGGATCATGTCGAACCGGCTCTTCGAGGCGATGGCGGCCGGGGCCGTCGTGATCGGTGACGAGCACTCCTTCATCCCGGCGGCGATCGGCGATAAATTTCTCTGCGTGCCGTCCACCCTGACGGCCAAGGAGCGGGCGAAGCGGATCGTCGATGCCCTGCGGCGGTTTGACCGACATCCGCAGGAGGCGGTGACGCTTGCGACCGCCGCCCAGCAGGCGCTCGTCAGGTCGTATCACCTCTGCACCCAATTGGCCGACGTCTACGAGGCCGCGCACCGGTTCAGCGAGCGGTCGCGGGTATTGACGCTGCCGTCGGCCGAGCCCGCCGTTGATCTAGTTGTCCAGCCTCTTTTCGAGGAAGCGGGACGGATTCGCGACCAAATCAATCGTCTCGCGCGATTTGGCAAGGGAAAAGCCCAGGTCACTCTGACTATCGACGAGAAGCAGCGGGACTGGTACGAACGAAACATCGATGCCGCCGTACGGATCGTGCCTCTGGCCGGCCCTCAGGCTCGAGTGCTTTCCCCGATCGAGTGCCTCGAACTGGCCGGCGACCGCCTCACCTGCCCCAAGGTGGCATTCCTGCTTGGCATCGAGGAGGTGTTTGTCGATTCGTTCGTGGCCGCCTGCCGTGAGGCTGGCGACCATCCCGTGGCCCGCGTCGGCCACGTGCTGCGGCATCGCGACGGCAACGGGGAAACATATTACGACTACTTCCGCGGGGCCGGCGACGTCAGCGGCCTTCACGACGCGGCGATCGGCTCCGCGATCTTTGACCGCGAATGGCTCGCCAGCCGGGTGCCGCTGCAGGGCATCTCCTGGAAGGATATCTGCCGGCTGGCCGTGCTCGAGAGGCAGAGCGTGGTCGATTGCCCGTCGACGGCGATCGTGATCGACATCACCGACTACGAGCAGCTGCTCCACAGGCTGCAGCCGGCCGACACGATCCCGCTCGATCCGCAGACGCTCGCCCGACTGGCCCATCCCATCAGGGAGGCGATCTCGTCGAGCGCCACGGTCGTCGCCTGCTCCACGGCCAACGCGATGACGATCGAGCCATCGCGGGGACTCTCCGAGGAAAATCTGCTCGCGACCGTCTGCGGCATGGAAGAGGAGAAGCGTTGGCGGCTGTTACTCAACCTTTACCACGCCGTACCGATGCCGGGGTGGATTCGCAAGGCGATCACATGTTGCCGAAAGACGATCGGCATTCGGTAGTCGATCAGGCTTTCCAGCGAACCGTAGACCGCTATGGACCAAATCAAACAACTTGCTATCGCACTTGTCTGCCCCTGCTACAACGAGCACGAGGTACTACCGGACTCCATCCCGCGGCTGCTGCAATTGCTCGACGAGTTTCATGGTGAACACGGTTGTAGCCCCGAGAGTTTCGTCGTGCTCGTTGACGATGGTTCTCGAGACGATACATGGAGGCTGATCAGTGATGCGGCCGCAGGCAACCCACGGCGAATCCGCGGCATCCGTCTGGCTCGTAATGCGGGCCACCAGAATGCCCTCATGGCGGGACTCACCTATGCGACGGGAAAATGCGACGCGGCGATAAGTCTTGACATCGACCTCCAGGATGACCTCGCCGCGCTCTCGAAAATGATCACTGAGCACAGGGCAGGCGCGGAGATCGTCCTCGGCGTCAAATCCGAGCGGGAAGCGGATTCTTTTTTCAAGACGGCCACCGCGCAGATGTTCTATGGCGGGATGAAACTAATGGGCGTCAATCTCGTTGCAAATCACGCCGACTGCCGGCTGATGTCGGACAAAGCGCTCAGGAATTTGGCGGAATTCCCTGAGTACTCCCTGTTTCTGCGGGGACTTCAGCCTCTGCTCCACCAGCGGCTGAGCACGGTCATCTACCCAATCTCGCCACGAGCTGCCGGGCAGAGCAAGTACTCGCTCACCAAGATGCTCGGTCTCGCGATCGATGGACTCACATCTTTTTCCGTCATGCCGCTCCGGTTGATTTCCTGGACAGGCGCGGCCGTTTCGCTCGTATCGCTCCTGTTCGCAATCAATGGCCTCGTGCAGGTGTTGATGGGCCGTGCTTTGCCTGGCTGGGCATCGATCACAGTGCCGCTCTATCTGCTAGGAGGCGTCACGATGCTGTCGCTCGGTATCGTCGGTGAGTACGTCGGAAAAATCTACCTCGAGGTAAAGCAGCGGCCGCGGTACCTCATTGACGAGTTATTGGACACATGATCGCCACGATCGCCCGAGAAACAGATGTCATGCCGGTGAGCGGCGAGCCTCCGCCGCAACGCCGCCCCCAGCTGCTTGCGCCCGCCATCGTCGCTCTTTCCTGTTGGGCAATCTGGTCGCTGCCTGTCATCTGTTTGTCGGAGTGGTTTCCACTTGACTACAGTCGGCTCATCACAATCGCGGATGAACTGATACATCATCCGCTCAGCTTTTTATCGCCATACGATCAAGGTTCAGGCCGCTTTTTTCCGTTCTACTGGTTGCTGTTCGCGGGTCAGTCGTTTCTTTTCGGAATGGCCACGTGGGCCTATGCATTCACCCTTAGCGCCGTGATGCTGGCAGCGTTTGGGTTGGTTTGCTGGATCGTATACACGACCACGCGCCGCCCCAAAGTGGTCCTGCTTCTGCTGCCACTCCTCTATCTGGGCACTCCTGTCGCTGAAAACATCTCGACCATTGGAAAAGCGGAGCCATATCTCTGCTTGCTTCTCTTTGGAGCGATCTGTGTGTTCGTGTTGCAGTGCTGGGAGCCTGCCGGACGAGGCCCCGCCGTCATTCGGTATGTCGCCATTGCGGTGACATTCGCGTTGGCAATCTGGACGAAGGAAACGTCAGTCGCATTGCTCGGATTCTGTGTGGCCGGGCTTTCGCTCGCGATCGGCGGTTGGCTGCTGGTCAAGGAAAGGGTATGGCGCGACTGCGCCCGCGACTACGTCTCACTCCTTCAAAGCCTGCTGTGCGGCATCGGTGTCTCGAAGGCGCCCTTCTTCCTTTTTACCGATACGTCGCACACCACCAACTACACCGAATACGAGATCACCCCCCAACTCATCGCAGACAACGCGACCTTTTATTGCACTCAACAGCCAGACGTACTGCTATTCGGCCTCCTGAGCAGCCTTCTTCTCGCAGTGACCGGCCGGAATCTCTCGAGTGAGCCCGCGATCGACCGGCCGGCAGCACATGGATTTCTCCTATTCGCCGCCTTGGCGGCGATGGGGTGGGCATATTGTCTCGTCCTGCTCATCTGGCGATGGCCGATGGCGTATTACATGCTGCTGCCGTCGTGCGTGTTCAGAGCCGCTGTAGTATATGGATGTGTACAAGTCGGAGCCCGGTCGGACGCGCGTTGGCTGAAGCGTGCTGTCGATGCTGTGGTCGTAGTGACAGCCGTGTACGGCATGGCGTATGCCTGGTACATGATGGGTTCTCAGATTGGCTATAGCCGGATCTATACGCAAGTACTTGAGCAGGCGTGCGAACGGGTGCCGCGAGACGGACGACTCTATCTCGAATCATATCCCTTCTATTCCGAACAGGCAGGTGGAACGAAGATGTGGCTCGAGGCACTTGATCGCCCCGATATCGACGTCCGAGGGATCGCCGACTATCTCGACCCCGCAGTCCCCACGCCACAGATCTGCAAGTTGTTGCACGTCACTGAAGAGGCCCTGGCAAGTAACAGGCAGCGGATGCCAGTCCGCGGCGATTACGTGGTTGCGTTCACTGGCAATAAACTCGCGACGTGGATGCTGCGCGGTGTCACACCCTACGCCTGTCAGCAGAGCCTGCTGGCCGGACATCAAGGCGACTTCGACCTCGAACTCGTGGCCGAAGATACGATCGTTCAAAATGCGGTCTATCCGCATGTCTGGACCGGCCAGCCCACGGCCGGACCCACAGAGATCGGGTTCAAAATGTATCGGGTTCTGACGGAGAAGCCCAGATTTCTCTGGTTTGATCGCTATCCGGACGGCTGGGTCGGCTCGAAAGCGTCGATCGTGATCAATTCACCTGTGCCAACACGGGCGATGATTCGCATCAGCGCTCCGCCGTTCACTCTCCCGAATCGCGTCCGGATCACTTGCGACGGTGGCCTCACGAACGACGTACCACTTGTCGATACGAACGAGGTTCTTCTGCCGATCAACTGTGCATGCCCTGGCGGCACAAGCACGATCGTGCTTCGAGTTGATCGCGAGGCAGCCCCTCGCGACCTGAGGATAAATAAGGACACTCGTCGCCTCGGTATCCGCGCCGCATGCGAACTCGCTCCCCTGACGAGCGATACCGCCTTCGTGCCGATGGCTAGTCAAGAGAGCGAGTGACAATGACGCCGGACTTATATGCCTCCGTTGAACAGCAGCGGAAGCACTTCAACAGTATCGCCGCGCGGTATTTCGCAGCCCGAAACCATGCCAATCATCTTGCGCTCAAGGGGCTGATCTGGCACGCGTTTTTTGCCCGCAATCCGGGACTTTCCGAAGAGGTGCATCGTGTACTCGAGCCGATGTGCGGGATGGGCGAGGGCTATGACATCGTCACGAAGTATCTCAAGCCGGCAATTCAATACCAGGGATTCGACTACAGCGAGAATATGGTCGCGATCGCGAAGGAGGCCAGGCCGGGTCTCATGTTTTCGTGGAATGACGTCACCACCTACGACTCGGGAGACGAGAAGTTCGACCTGCTGATCCTGATCGGAGGACTCCACCATGTCTATTCGCAGACGCAGAGAGTGATCGACAATCTCTCCCGAGCCCTTCGGCCGGGCGGTCTGTTCATCAGCCTCGAGCCAACCCACAACAACTTCATCGCCCGTGCCGCGCGTCGCCGAATCTATAAGACCAATGACCTCTTCGATGAGGACACCGAGCAGGGTTACGAATACCGAGATCTGCAGCGGTGTTTTGAAAACGCGGGTTTTCGGCTCGAAGACCAGGTCTATCCGGGGCTGGCAGCCTATGTCCTGTACTACAACCCCGACGCATTTCCCGCATTGAATGTGGGCGGAACGTCGCTCGTCCGACGCATCTTTACCTGCGACCGTCTGGCTTGGTCGAACGTTCTGGGCCGAAAGCTGTCATTCGCCACGCTGTCGCTGTGGCGAAGGGGGAGTTAGCCCAGGCGACATGGTGATGGCGACAACAACCCGCACGATTCCTGACGCAGCGCACGGTGGGGCGGGTTCCCCCCTGCCGCCAATGAGCCAGCAATTGGGTGCTGGGGAAGGCGGCCGACAGCCGCTGATCGCCGCTTGCAATGCGGCGGGAGTCGCCAGCGCCTGGGCCGTCGAGCGAATCGTCGCGCACCGCACGATCGTGTTCGCCCTGCTTGTGACTGCGGTCTTCTACACACCTTCGCTCCGAAATGGCTGCCGCGACGCCGGGTATCTTTTTGGCGGCGACGTGATCGATTTCCATTGGCCGTACGTAGCCAAACTGCAGGCGCTGCTCTCTCGCTGGCAGTTCACGGCCCTTGACTTCGGTCAGTTCAACGCCAGCTCGGATTTTTATCTGGCTGCGAATTTCTTCCCATTCCATCCGCTGTTTGTCGGCTGGGCATTGCTGTCACCGTCCGACGGGATGACGATCGACGCGGCAGGCCGATTTCTTTGTTACGCGCTCGCAATCCACAGCTGTATCGCCTGCTACACGACGCTCCGGCTTCTCACTAGGTTCTTTGGCTTCGAGTACTGGCCGGCCGCCTTCGCCGCCGCCGGCTATGCATTCAGCATCCCGATGGTCTGCTCACATCAGCAGCCAATGTGGGTGTTCTGCGCAAGCGTCCTGCCGTGGGCGGCCTATGCCGGCTTGGCCTATTCCGAAAGGCCCTCTCTGCGGGGACTCGTCATGGCGGCGTTCCCGGTCGTCGTCGGCTATCTCGCCGGGTATCTGCCGCTGGCCGTCGCCTGCCTCGGGGTGGCGGTCCTCCTAATTGCGGTGCGGCTGATCGTGATCGACGAACAGGAATCAGCTCTCTCCGCCCGGGCCGCACGATGCGTGCTTTCCTTAATGCCCTTCCTCCTCGGCACCATCGTCGTCCTACCGTTCCTGGTGGCCCTGTTCGACTTTCTGCGGAATACGGTGAGCGACGCGTCGCGATCGCTCTTCTACAGCGCGTACCAGATGGCGGAAATCCCGCAAGCGTGGCTGCGCATCCTCTCGTCCAGGTTGTCTCTGCCGGGGCCTTATTTCGAATTCACGCCAATCTGGGGATTTATTGCGGTTGGCCTGGCCGCGATCTTCTTCGCTAGCGCCAAGGCGATGCAACGCGCTCGGCGGTGCGAATGGATCCTTCTCCGGTTCTCGTGGCTCTTGTATGGCGTGATCGCTCTTGCGATCTACGGGCAACACAGCCCAGTGAGTGATCTTGTGTATTACTTCGTGCCACAGGTCGGCCGGATGCACATCTACCAGCGGTTTCTCTTGCCCGGGCAAATCGCCCTGATGGTCATGCTGGCGATCATGCTCCGCTGCATCATCAACGCCCGGCCAACGACAGCCGTGCGGTTAGCGCTAGCGGTGTTCCTCGTTGCCGCTGCAGGGGCGGCGTACACCGCCGGGCGATATCCGGAGGCCTACAATGGGGCCGGATTTAACAATTACATCATCTTTGAACTACTCGTCACCGCGTTTGCTATGGGAACCCTGCTCATGCCGGGCAGGGATTTGTCATTCGCGGTAGTGCTCGTTCTATTTAGTCTGCCCGCGCTCGACCACATGTATGATTTTTCGGCGGGCGCCCACACGCGCGCTGAACAGGTTGGGCGGCAGGGGGTCATGCTCGACGAATCGATTCGGGCTTCGCTCGTGCGGTTTATCCGCCAGTTCGATGGGCAGGGTCTTGTCAAGTACGTCGATATCACGCCGCGATACACTGCCACCGGCTTGGTGACGTTTCCCAAGACGTTTCCGGACTTCGTACTCAATGAAGTGCGGCTGTCTTCGTTTGTGGGTATGAACTTCTATCTCTCTTCGCTTAAGTCTTACTACGAAACCGTCCCCTTCCAAGGCGATGCTCGCTTTCATCCCGACTGGGAACGCTTGCGGGCGACGGGCGCCGATTTCGTGGTGGCGCTCGAGACGGATCTTCCACGGCTAGCGTTTCTGACCGGAACGCTGAAGGAAGGGGATTTCCTCAGGCTACCGAACAACGTCGTGGCCGCGCCGTTCTCCTGGGCCAGACCTGGGGCCCGGCCGCGGCCGGGCGTCGCCTTTGAGAACGGCTATTTCCGCTTGGAATCGGTCGCCGATGCGACTGCTCTGCACAACATTGCGCAGGGGAAGCCTGCGCGGCAGAGCAGCAACAATAATGAAGGCAACGCAGCGCTAGCTGTCGATGGCCGGAGAGACGGCCGGTTTGAACGTGGATCGGTGACCCACACCGACAACCAACCCGGGGCATGGTGGGAAGTCGATCTTGGAGTGGTCGAGACCATCGGTGCCGTCAGGGTCTGGAACCGGCTGGAGTGCCCAGAACGTTTGCAGGACTTCTGGGTGTCAATTGCCGAGCAGCCGTTCACCGACGGCGTTCCCGCAGACGGGGTCGCGCCCTGGAAGACACGGGTTGGCATCATTCCACAGCCAGCACTGTGGATCGATACGCCGGGTGCCCGCGGGCGTTACGTGCGCATCCACCTTTCTGAGCCTAATCAAAACCCGGAAAGCATCCTCAGCCTGGCCGAGGTGGAGATATTTGCGACAAACCTCGGCGGCGGAGGCCAGCCCTCTCCGGGCTCGGTGGAGATCATCGAATGCTGCTCTAACGATGCCAATCACGTACGCCTGGAGATCGACGCCAAGCAACCCTTGCGGGCAAGCTACCTTCTCTATCCGAATCCACGGTTGCAGTATCGGCTCGACGGCAGTCTCGTCGAGCACGAGGAGCGGAACGGATTGGCGACAATTGCGATTCCGCCTGGCCGACACGTGGTCGACATTACCTATCGCCACAGCACGGTTATTCTGTTCTGGATTGTGTATGCCTGTTACGCGGTCTTGTTGGCTTGGGCATTGCTGGCGTCCATTGTCGGATCGGTCCGACTGGGACTGGTCGGAAGGCAGTCAAGGCAGGGTGCCGATCTCAGCCACTCTTCCTTTATGGGATCGTCCGGCTCGGTCGTGGCCCCGTGACTCTCCAGGATCAAATCCATGTCGATAAAAAACGTCCTTGCGACACCTTGGGTCTATGACCTCGCCCAGTATCTGATCCGCGGGACCGCCTACGCGCCGGAATTCGTTTCGCGGTACATCAAGCCCAGGCCGGGCGACCGCGTACTCGACATCGGCTGTGGCACGGGCGTGATGCTCAATCATCTTCCCGGCGTCGAGTACGTTGGGTTCGACATGAGCGAGGCCTACATTGAAGCCTGCCGAAAGCGGTTCGGCGACCGGGGCACCTTCCACCAGTGCGAGGTGACGCCCGACACCGTCGCCGATTACGGCCAGTTCGACATCGTCCTCGCCGTCGGTGTCATCCACCACCTCGACGATGCCCAGGCCAGGAACATGTTCACGATGGCCTCGCGGGCACTCTCTTCGGGGGGCAGGCTGATCACGCTCGACGGCTGCTACACGACGCCACAGTCGGCACTCGTCCGCCGCCTTCTCGACAATGACCGCGGTGAGTTCGTCCGCACGGAGCCGGCCTACAGGGCGATCGCCGAATCGGTCTTTCCGAAGGTCACGACCTCGATCCGCCGCGACATATTCCGCATCCCCTACACCGTCATCGTGATGGAGTGTGTCTCGTGATCACGGCAGTATCCACCACCGAATCTTTGACCGGGACGGCACCCATGATGCATGCCAACGATCAGCTGCTCTCGGTGGTGACTCCCGTCTACAACGAGGAGGAGGTCGTCGATCGGCTGGCATCGGAGATCATCTCGGCGCTCTCCGCCCGACGCGGGCCCTGGGAGGTGATCGCCGTCAACGACGGCAGCCGCGACGCCACGCTCGCAAAGCTCGTCGAGTGGCACCGCCGCGAACCGCGATTCAAGGTGATCGACCTGTCGCGAAACTTCGGCCATCAACGGGCCCTGCTCGCCGGGCTGGCCCATGCCTCCGGCGACGTGATCGCCTGCATCGACGGCGACCTGCAGGATCCGCCAACGCTGATCCCGACGATGCTCGACCAACTCGACGAGCAGGACGCCGACGTCGTCTATGCGGTCCGCCGCCGCCGTAAGGAGAATGCGGCCAAGACAACGGCTTACTGGATGGCCTACCGGCTGATGCGCGGAGTCATGGACGTCGATTTGCCGCTCGATTCAGGCGACTTCGCCGTCATGCGTAAACCGGTACTCGAGGCGATCCTTCGGATGCCGGAGCAGAGCCTGTTTCTGCGGGGCCTGCGGGCTTGGGTCGGGTTCCGGCAGGTGCCGTTTGAATACGAGCGAGCCGCCCGGGCGGCGGGTGAGGCGAAGTACCGCTGGAGCGATCTGTTTCGGTTGGCCTACAACGGCATCTTCAGTTTCACGAAGGTTCCGATCCGGGTGCTGGGCATGGTTGGCTCGGTGGCGATCCTCGTGAGTGTCTGCTACGCGGTCTGGTTGGTTGGAGCCTGGTTGTTCGGGGCCGTGATTCCAGCCGGTTTCAGCACGCTCATTTTAGCCATCATCTTCTTCAGCGGCGTGCAGCTGGTGGCGATCCGCATCCTCGGCGCCTACATCCATCGTATCTACGACGAGGTTCGGGCGCGGCCCGTCTACTTGGTGCGGAAGTTCTGGAACGGTGACGGCCGCGGGGGCTCAGCCTGAGACATGGAACCGTCCTATTACGAAGAGTATTACCGGAACGAGCGGGAGCACTGGTGGTTCCGAGCACGTGAATCGATCCTGCGTCGACAGATGGAGCGAATGATCTCCCTGGGCATCATGCCTTCGCGCCCACATATCCTGAACATCGGCGCGGCCACCGGCAGGAGCTCTCAATGGCTAGGGAAACTCGGCGACGTCGAGTCGCTCGAGTACGACGGGGACTGCTGCCGACTCACGAGAGAGCGTGCAGGAATCGAGATCGTCGAGGGCACGATTCTCGATCTGCCCTGGGCGGCCGATTCGTTCGACGTCGTCTGTGCATTCGATGTGATTGAGCACATCGAGGATGACAAGCGTGCGGTAGCGGAGATGAATCGGGTCTGCCGGAAGAAAGGTATCCTGTTCGTGACAGTTCCGGCCTCACCGATGCTCTGGAGCGAACACGACGAGATCAACCATCACTTCCGGCGCTACCGGATTGGCGATCTCAAGGCTCTCTTCAAGGGCTGCGATCTCCTGTTCTGCAGTGGTTTCAACGGCCTGCTATTTTTGCCGATCGCAGTCCACCGCGTCGTCCGGCGGATCGTAGACAGACTGAACAGTACGCGAAACAGGCCACTGAAATCGGATTTCAGCCGGTCGCAGTTTTCCGTGATGAATGGACTGCTGGAGGCTATTTTTAGGTCGGAGAACATCTGGCTTTCACGGGGCATCGGGCTGCCCTGGGGCGTGTCGGCGATGATCATCGCCCGCCGTCGGTGACACACTGCGGACTGGACGCTTTGAACTGATTCCGATGCCATGAGTGACGTCCTCAGGGCGTGTGGGGCAATCATGAAGATTACGGTAACCGGTGCCCGGGGGTTTCTCGGCAGCCACGTGGTCGATAGCCTGCGGAAGCGGGGGGCGGACGTGCGGCCGCTTGGGCGGCAGGATGGCGATCTTCGTGAAGCGGATGTCGCCGAATACCGGCTCCACGAGGCCGAGACGATCATTCACCTCGCCGCCGATGTCGGCGGGGTGGGCTATCTCAAGAACAGTGCCGGCAGGGCGTTCCATGACAACCTGCGGCTCGGGCTGAACGTGATTCGCGCCGCCTGCCGAGGGCGGTGTACGCGGTTGATTCTCGCCGGGACGCCGTGTGCCTACTCAGGCGACGCCACCCTGCCGCTACGTGAAGTGGCCCTCGAAAGCGGTGTTCCCTCAGGCGACACCGGGAGCTATGGCTACGCCAAACTCGTGTGTTCCATCGTTGGCCGCGAGATGTGCGGCATGCATGGCAAGGAGGCTGTGACCGTCATCCCATCGAACCTGTATGGGCCACGTGATGCCTTCGACAAGGAACGGGGCCATGTCGTCGCAGCTCTGATTCGCAAAGCCCTTGTAGCCGCGGAGCGTGGCGACGAGTGCTTCGAGGTGTGGGGCGATGGGTCGGCCACGCGGGATTTCGTGTACGTCACCGATGTCGCCGAGGGCATCGCCGATATCGCCCTCTCAGGGAGGCGGTTTGACGGCGAATCCTACAATCTCGGATCCGGCCACGAGACGTCGATTCGCGAGATCGCGGAGGTGGTGGCCAGGGCCGCTGGTTCTGGAATTGAGCCGCGATTTCAGGCCGACAAGCCCGTTGGCTACCAGCGCCGCGTGATGTCGATTGCTCGCGCCAACGATGTTTTTGGCTACCAGTCGCGAACCAGTCTCGAGCAAGGCATTCAGGAAACGGTCGAGTGGCTGCGGGCGGATCGTGATCGGATCGCCCGCTGGGTGGCCGAAGACATGCCTGCCAGGTTCGCCCATGCCGCCACCACCTGATTCACTGTTCAAGGCGCTGAAGGACTCGCTGCGGCCGACGTTCACTCGGGCCATGGTGGCGCGGGCTCGCCTCGCTCAAGCCTTGATGCCTGTGGACCGGTCGAGTGCGGGAACAACTCGCAGTGGATCGGGATCGGTGGCGATCGTGGGAATGTTTGAGTCGGCGAGCGGGCTCGGTACCGCCGCCCGCGGCATGGCCCGAGCACTGGCCGACCTCCAGCCGACGTGCGTGACGCTCTCCGAGTTTTCTCATACGCCGCAGATTTCCGACGCCTGCCTGCCGACGATCACGCCGGACGATCCTCGTGCAAGCCGAGCGGGACTGGCGCTGCATGTCATGAATCCCGACATCTTTCTTGCCGCAGCGCGGCGGTATGGGACGAGGTTTATCACCGGAAACCGGCGCAACGTCGCCCTCGCAATCTGGGAGACGGCAACGCTCCCGACCGGCTGGGCGGACGTGCTCTCGCTCTACGATGTGATCACCACCCATTCCCGGTTCGCGGCCCGGGCCTTCGAGAAGGGTACCGGACGGCCTGTCGGGATCATTCCCCACTGCCTCCCGGAGCAGCCGATCCGTGTTCGCACGTCGGCCGGCCCGATTCAGTTTCTCGCGATGTTCGACCATGCATCATGCCTCGATCGCAAAAACCCGCTTGGTGCAATCCGCGCGTTTCGCCAGGCATGCGATGGACTGGCGGCGGGCTCGGCCCGCCTGCGCATCAAATGCCACGCTAACACACCGACCGATGTGATCGATCGGCTCCTCGCCGAGGCCTGCGGAGCCAAGATCGAGATCATGGCCCGCACGCTCGACGAGACGGGCATGGACGCCCTCTGGCAGGAGTGCGACTGTCTCCTGAGTCTGCACCGGTCCGAGGGCTATGGGCTGCCCGTGGCCGAGGCACTCTCGCGGGCGATTCCCGTCATTGCGACGCGGCAGGGGGGCGTGCTCGACTTCGCCGACGACATGGGCTGCACGCTCGTCTCCGGAAGGCAGGTGATGCCGCCACCGGGACGCGGACAGTATGAGGAATGGAGCGGCTGGCTCGAACCCGACCTTGCCGAGGCGACAGCGGCGATCGTGCACGTCACTTCGTATTACCATGCAGCGCTAAAACGGGCCGAGACGGGTCGGCGAAGGCTCCAGGCAGCAACGTCACAAGTCCGAGTCCGCGAGGCGGTGGCATCCGCCGTAGGGAACGGCGTTTTTCCCGACGTATAATGTGAAGGCCGTCAAGGCAGCAGAGGGACGCCGGCGGATGATCAGGCAAACGTCACTGCAGGCTGTGCGAGGGGCGTTGCCTCACTCGTAAGGCAGGTCTCACCATGCGCGTCATTCTTCATATCGGTCTGCCGAAGACCGGCACCACGTTTCTCCAGCAACAAATCGCCCATCACCGCGACTCTCTGGCTGAGGACGGAATCTACGTTCCTCGGACTGCAACACTGGACTGGGTCCGATCGCTGACCGGAGAGCCGTTGCCCGGACGCTTGACGTGTGAGGAGAACAACCACCTCATGCTGGCCTGGGCGCTCCAGCCCGATCGCTGGCGCCAGTTTCCGGAACCGGTGCAGCGACTCTTGCCAGACGTATGGAATGAGCTTCACACCGAGTTGGCAGGGTGCGGCGCGGCGTCCTGCCTGATCACGGCAGAAAACTTCTCCTGGGAACTTGCCCAAGAGCACCAGGTCCACAGCGTGCGCGAGCATCTCACCGGCCATGACGTCAGCGTTGTCTGCTGCATGCGGGAGCCCCATGACTTCATCGCATCGATGTACGGGCAAATGCTGGTCATGGACCGAGGGCCCTATTCTATCGATGACTTCGTCGCGGAGTTCTTTCCCAGGTGGATGGCAGAGTTCCAAAAGGAATTGTGGTCGAAAGCGTTTGGCGAAGGCTGTTTCCACACGGTCGCCTATGAGTCGATTGCGGGCATGGAAATGCTGCAACGCTTTCTCGCCGCCACGCTTCCGGGCCACCGGGCGGCACTGCGGGACTACCCGCCGATGCCCGCAACCGATCCGCACCACAGCCTGTCCCCGCGCTTTCAGCGATTCCTGGAGGAACTGCATGCGAATGGAGTCGAGGCCGAGCCTTTCCGCAGTCTGTACCACTCATTGCCGCCCGGCTATGCCCCGCTCGAAAAGCGACTGCTCACACCCGCGGAGATCGATGCCGCGGTGGCCTGCCATGCTGCGGTCGGTCGACAAGTCCGTCCGGCGGAGCTCCAATCCAGTTCGCAGGAGCTCGAGATCGTGACGCAGGATCTGATCGCCGTCCGGGAGACGCTTGTCGAGCGGACGGCACGACTGGAACAGGCCATCGCGGAGCGGGAACGGCTGGCGCGGGAAGTGCGTTGGCTGAAAGCGGTTCCAGCCCGTGGCGACGCCGAGGCCAAGGTCTCGCCGACCGAGCCGACATCGAGCGGCTAAATCCGGGCTGTGTCGCGGTTGGCCTGGTACCACGCGACCGAGGCCTTGATCGCTTCCTTGAGCGGCGTGAAGCGAAACGACGGGTTGCGAGCCATCAATTTGGCGTTCGTCACCGTTCGCTTGTACTGCCCGTCGGAGTACGCCGTATCGAAGACGATCGGCTTGGTGTAGCCAAACGCATCGGCAACGTGCTGCGCGATGGTCGCGATGCTCACTTCCTGGTCCGCTTCCGGCGCAAGAATCAACGGATCGGGCTCGTCGTAGTTCATGTACGCCCAGATGAAGAGCCTCGCCAGATCGAGCGAATAAATGAACTGCCGCAGTGGCTGGCCGCTTCCCCAGACGACGAAATCGGCTCCCTCGGCAATCGCCGCATCGCACTTGCGGATGAGGGCAGGGATGACGTGGCTGTGCTCCGGGGAGTAATTGTCGTTCGGACCGAAAATGTTCGTAGGCGCAAGGGAAACAAAGTTACAGCCATACTGCTTGCGGTAATATCGCGATTGAACGTCCACCATCCGCTTGGCGTAGGCGTAGCCTTCGTTCGACGGGTGCGGTGGCCCCATGTGCACGACTGTTTCGTCGATCGGCAGTGAAATGTGGTCACAAAGAGTCTGCTCGGGGAAGACGCACGTGGATAGGCACGACACCAGCTTCGAGACGCCGAATTCCCGGCAACACTGCATGACGTGCATGTTCATCAGCAGGTTGTTTTCGAACATCTCGACGCCCCGGGCGACATTCTTGTAAAGCCCGCCGACGTCCGCGGCGAGATGGATCACACCATCGGGCCGGACCTTCTCGAACAGGTTCCGCGCCGCCTGCTTGTCACAAAGGTCGCCATCGTCGATATCGACAAAGCAAAAAGCGAGGCCAGCAGGCCGGTCTTCGGCGACCGCCCGCTGCATGCCGTATCCGAGCATTCCTGCGCCACCTGTCACCATGACCGTCTTCATTGCTGTACTCCCGGGAGTTCCTGCGGAACAACATCGATCGTGGTGTCCGAGGCGATCGCCCCGTGCGATAACTCGACGATCCGGTCGCATTCACGATGGATCAACTCGATCGAGTGCGATGCCAGCACAAGGATGGCGGTGTTATCGACGATCTGCCGCAGTCGGTCCTCGGCGCGGCGGCGAAAGTGCTCGTCGCCAACGGAAAGCCATTCGTCCATGAGGAGGATGTCACTGCGGATGGAGGTGGCGATCGCGAAACCGAGTCGCATCAGCATGCCTGTGGAATACGTACGCGCCGGCATATTCAGGTAGTCGCCAAGGCCGCTGAAGTCGGCGATGTCAGGCATGAGCCTGACCACCTCGTGGCGAGGGATTCCGTGGATCAGGCCACGGATCAACATATTTTCATAGCCGGTCGCATCGGGTTCGATACCGAGCGTCGGATCGATCAGGCTGGAAACGGTCCCGCGGCGCGACGAGCGGCCGCGAGTCGGCGGATACACGCCGGCCATCACCCGCAGAAGCGTCGATTTCCCGGCACCGTTATGGCCCACGATTCCGAGCCTGGCCCCCTCGTGGAGGTCGAGCGAGATGTCGCGCAGCGCCTCCACCACGGTGACGCCCGATTCCCGGCCGATCCGGCCCCCCGTGGCGGCAGAGGCCAGCGTATGGCGGAGTGATTTCGACCGCGACCCGTAGATCGGGAAGTCGATCGAAACGGATTCGAGCGTGAGCCGCGCCATGGAACTAGAGCCAGTAGACGATCTGCCGCCGCTTGGAAACATACAGAGCGGCGGCGAGCGAGACATTGAGGGTCGTGAAATAGAGCAGATACCACCATGTGCCCGTGGCGGGCAATCCGCCGAGCAGTGGCAACCGGACGGCGTCGAGCATCTGGGCCAAGGGGTTGTAGAGAATGAAGCGGGCTCGATCTGGGAGCCGCTCGGGCAGCCAGAAAACGGGAGTGAGAAACATGAGCAACTGCAGGACGCTCGTCACGATCTGGGCAACGTCGCGAAACCGCGCGCAGAGAATACCCAGAGTGATGCTCAAGGCATGGAGATTGAGGAGCACCAGGAGCATGCCGGGCACGAAGAGCAGCATATGCGGCGACCAGCGGATGCCAGCCCAGAGTGCGACGGGGATGAAGAGCACGAGATGATGTGCCAGTTGGAGCACGTTTCGCGCCAGGCTTCGCCAGACGAAGACGCTGCCGGAAAACTCGGCCTGCTTCATGTAGCGGGCGGCGTTGATGAATACATTGCACCCGTCGTTGATCGTCGTCGTGAAGAACGTCCAAAAGACGATGCCGAGCGTCAGGTGCGGAAAGAACCGGCTGAGAGGAATGTCGAAAAGCGAGGAGTAGAGCGGACCCATCCCCAGCAGGAGCAGCGCCATGCTTATCGTGAGCCAGAGCGGCCCGAGCATGCTGCGACGGTAGCGGAGCACCGTGTCGTACCATGCGAGCGTCCACCAAAGATCGACGCTACGGGTGCCATTCCACCAGTCACGCCACGCGGCCACGAGAGCGGGTGTCGGGCCGCTGTTCGGAACTGCGGCGGTGGTCGTGGCCATGGAAGAGCAGGGCGATGAGAAGTGGGCGGGCACCGGAGGCGGTTGCATCCAGGCAGCCGATCGACCGTGCGATTCCGGTACTACGGTAATTGGTCGTATAGTTGGGTCAAGGTTGTCTCCCATGCGCTGCGTCCTCCACATCGGCACCGAGAAAACCGGGTCGACCACGCTGCAGCTTTTTCTGCGGGAAAACCGCCGCAAGCTACGGCGGGCGGGATACCTCGTGCCGGAAAGCCCCGGCCACGATAGCCACAGCGGGCTCCCGGTCGCCTGCTACCGTGGCGATCGGCGTGACGACCTGACGTTCCGATGGAATGTACATTCCGAAGCCGATTGTGAACGCCACCGCCGCTGGCTCGTCGAACGGCTGGTCGGTGAGGTTGCCCGGTCCCGCCCTCAGGCGGTCGTTTTCTCGTCGGAGCATCTCCAGTCGAGGCTGACCAGCGACGAGGAAGTCGGTACGCTGCGGACGATCGCCCACACCATCGGATGTCGCGAGGTGCGCGTCGTCGTCTACCTGCGGCGCCCTGCCGAAATCGTCAACTCCCTCGGGAGTACGCTCTTTCGCAACGGGCATCACATGCCCGCCCCGCCGGCACCCGATCACCCGTATCTCCGCAACCTCTGCGATCATCGCACGACTCTCGAACGATGGGCGCGGGTGTTTGGCCATGAAGCGATCCGCCCGCGGCTGTATAGTCACGCTGAATATCGCGGCGGCACGATCATCGAGGACTTCGTCTCCACGTGCGGCATCGAAGCAGAGGGACTCCGCCCGTGTGCGTCGGTCAATCGATCCCTTTCCGCGCTCGCGGCGGAGGTGCTTCATCGGGTGAATGTGCTAATGGCGCATGGCTCGCCGGAGCGGCCGCTTGTGCCTGCCAAGGACATCGCCGACGCCATCGACGCCGTGTATGGGGAGGGCTCGCCCTACGTTATGCCACGCGATACATGGGATCGATATGACGGGGCGTTCGCCGAGAGTGATGAATGGGTCAGGCGGCACTATTTCCCCGATCGCTCCGTGCTGTGGGGTTCATCCCCGGCGGGACAGCACCGGGAACACGACGAACCACTCCCGACGGAGCGACTGGAGCGGATCGCCGAGAGGATCGCCGATCTGTGTGTCCGGCGCGGATGGTGTCGGCCCCGGAATGCAGTGCCGCGCCCAGCCGCCCCGAACCTGCCCAGCCGGATCGTTGAAAAGGCGAGAACCATGATGCGCAGGGCAGCATTCGCGTCGATGTTGCGGGAGGAGGTTCGGCATGCGGGAAGCGCCTGCCGGGCGGACGCTCGCGGAGGGCACGCGTGAGCAGCGAGTCGATCACGGTCGTCGTCGTCGCCTTCAATGGTCGCGAGCACTTGTCTCGCTGCCTTGCCGCACTGGCGGTGCAGACTGCCATGCCGCGCACCGTGATCGTCGTCGATAATGGGAGCACCGACGGCCTCGCCGAGGTCGTACAGCACCTTGCCGAGACGGCGCCGGGACTCGTGGGGCGAACCACCCTGATTTCAATGGGCCGAAACCTCGGCTTCGCCGCCGCGAACAATCGGGCGATCGCGATGTGCGACACGGAGTTCGTGGCGCTGCTGAATCCCGATGCCTTTCCGCATCCCGACTGGCTCGAGCGACTCCTCGCGGCCGCGGAGCGGCATCCGGAGGCGGCTGCGTTTGGCTCGCGGCAGATGATCAACGGGCAGCCGGGGATCGTCGATGGTACCGGCGACGTCTACCACATGAGCGGCCTCACCTGGCGGGCCGGCCACGGTCGGCCGCTCCACGACGAGGACCTCGTCGAGCGGGAAATCTTTTCCCCCTGCGCCGCGGCGGCCCTCTACCGCCGGTCGGCCCTGCTGGAAGTCGGGGGGTTCGACGAGGACTTCTTCTGCTATATCGAGGACGTGGATCTGGGGTTCCGGCTTCGTTTGGCCGGACACAAGTGTCTCTCTGTGCCAGACGCCGTCGTGGACCACGTCGGATCGGCCTCGACGGGGGGAAAAGGAAGCGATTTCGCGGTATTTCACGGCCATCGGAACCTCGTCTGGTGCTTCGTCAAGAACATGCCAAACCCGCTCTTTCCGCCCCTGTTGTTTGCCCATTTTCTCCAATCTATCCTCACGGGGCTGGTGTTCACTGGCCGTGGTCAGGGTTCGGCTTTTCTGTTGGCCAAGTGGCATGCGATCACGGCAGGCTCAAAATTTTGGAAGAAGCGTCGCGCGGTCCAAAAGAGTCGTCGCGCTTCCTGGCAGGACATTTGGCAGATGCTCGATAAGGGCTTTTGGCGATCGTGACGCACCCATGTCCGTGATCGAGATACAGCCTCACACCGACGAGGCGTCTGCGTTGGACGACCCCCGCGCCGCCGTCTGCGTTGTGATCGTCAACTACAACGCCGGCGAGGTGCTCGCCGCTTGCCTCGGTTCGGTGCTCGCGCAGGTACGCGAGGTGATCGTGGTCGATAACGCGTCGGATTCGGAGGGATTTGATCCCGTCATCGCCCGTTTCGCAGCCCACCCGCATCTCGTCGTGATCCGCTCGCCTGTGAATGGCGGCTTCGCGTACGGCTGCAATCTCGGCATCCGTGCAGCCCGCCAACCGGCAATTCTCCTGCTCAATCCGGACTGCGTCGTCGCCTCGGGTGCGATCGGGGCGATGTGTGCCGTCCTCCACGGCGATGAACGTACGGGCATGGCAGGTGGATACATCACCTGCACGGATGGCACCGAGCAGGGCGGCGGGCGACGGGCCGTGCCCACGCCGTGGCGGTCGTTCGTCCGCGGGTTCGGCCTTTCGCGATTCGCCTGTAGGTTCCCCGGGACGGCCCGCAGATTCCCAAGGCTGTTCAACGATTTCTACCTGCATCGGCAGCCGAAGCCGACGGAGCCGATTCCCGTGGAGGCGATTTCCGGCGCATGCATCCTCATGAAGCGGGAGGCCGTGGACGACGTCGGGTTGCTCGACGAGGGCTACTTCCTGCACTGCGAAGATCTCGATATCTGCATGCGGTTTCGCAAGCGGGGCTGGGGCATCGTCTTCGTCCCACACGCGCCCGTGCTGCACCACAAGGGCGTCTGCAGCAGGAACCGCACGCTCTTCGTCGAGTGGCACAAGCACAAGGGCATGATGCGGTTCTACCGCAAGCACTTCCGCCATCAGTATCCGCCCGTACTTATGGCCGTCGTGGCGGTAGGTGTCTGGACGCGGTTTGGCGCCATCGCCGCCCGGCACAT